>DATCIC010000572.1:0-3922 GCA_036508025.1 Rhodoferax sp.
CCCTGGCGTTTGAAAGTGAAGACATAGTCCCAACGGTCAGCGTGGAAAATGCTGGTCAACAAGGGCGTGCCCAGAATATCGCGGACCTGCGCACGGCTCATGCCCGGCGTGACCGCAGCGGCCTGCTCCTGGGACACAAAATTACCCTGAACGATGTCAATTTTGTAGGGCGTCACGATACTGGCGATGCTGGTGCTGGCGCCATTCAGACTGCCACAGGCCACCAGACTGGCGCTGGCGGCAAAAATCAGGCTCAAACGGGTAGCAAGACGTTGAAGATCAGTCATGAGGTGGTGTGGGGTGTGGCGATATGATCAGGCCATTGTACCGGCTGTGCCTGCAGGATCGACCTGGCAGCTGGCAAGACTGAGACCCGCCATGACCAAGATCGAAGAACTCAAAAGTACCGGCCTGAAGGCCACGCTACCCCGGCTGAAAATACTGGAAATATTCCAGAAGGGCGCGCAACGGCACATGACGGCCGAGGACGTGTTTCGCGTCTTGCTGGAGGAGCGCTCGGATGTCGGTTTGGCCACGGTGTACCGTGTGTTGGCCCAGTTCGAGCAAGCCGACATCCTGATTCGGAGCCATTTTGAGAGCGGCCGCGCGGTCTATGAGCTCAACGAGGGGCAGCACCATGATCATTTGGTGTGCCTGGATTGCGGCAAAGTGGAAGAGTTTTATGACCCGGAAATCGAAAAACGCCAGCGCGCGGTCGCCAAGGCCAAAGGATTTGCCATTGCCGACCATGCCTTGAGTCTTTATGCCCATTGCACCCGGGAGCAGTGTCCCAACCGCCCCGCGTCGACCGACGCCCAGGATTAACCAACGACGACAGCGCCGCACCGGCCCATCATCGGACCCGCTTCATTCGCCTAGTTTCATGGCCTTGCGGTGACGCTCGACAAATTCCTGGTAAGTGTCGATGCCGCGCAATTGCAGGATGGTGTTGCGCACGGCAGCTTCTACCAGCACCGCAATATTGCGACCCGCCACCACCTGGATCACCACTTTGCGCACCGGCACATCAAGCACATCCTGTGTCAGCGGCTCATAGGGAATGCGCTCATAGTCGCGCTCCATCGTTTCCCGGCGCACCAGATGCACGATGAGCTTGAGCCGCATGTGCCGTCGCACAGCGGTTTCGCCAAAGATGCCCCGGATATCGAGCAGACCAATGCCCCGCACTTCCAGCAGGTTCATCAGCAACTCGGGGCAGCGGCCCTCAATCGTGTCCTGATTGATGCGGTACAGGTCGACCGCGTCATCGGCCACCAGGCCATTGCCGCGCGAGATCAGCTCCAGGCCCAACTCACTTTTGCCGAGACCCGATTCCCCGGTGATCAGCACGCCCAAGCCCAGAATATCCATGAACACGCCGTGCATCGTGATGCGGTCGGCAAAATATTTGGACAAGTAGGAGCGCAGCACATCAATCACAAGCGCCGATGAACTCTCGGTGGCGAACATCGGAATCTGGGCCCGTTCACACATCGACAACAGGGCTTGCGGCGCGGCCTGCCCGTCGGCCAGAATCAGTACCGGCGGCTCCAGCGTGACAATACGGGAAATCCGGCGTGCGCAGTCGTCCGGCGTCGAATTGGTGAGATAGGCAATCTCACGCTGCCCCAGTATCTGGATGCGATAGGGATGGATGTAATTGAGGTGGCCCACCAGATCAGCGCCGGAGCGCGCGGCACGCACCGCCACCTCGTCGAAGCAGCGCTCCGAGGCCCCCAGTCCCGCCAGCCACTCCCACTTCAGGGTGCCACGAAACTCCTCAAAAAGCACATCGGCGCTGATAACGTTAGGCTTCACACAGCATCCAGTGGATCAGGTCGAGGCCTTGGCCGGGGAATCAGGCCAACTGGGCCGATTGCCACTTCACGATCAGCTCGTGCAGATCAGCCGTGCTGGCACTGACGGCCATTTTTTCCCGCAACACCGCATCGCTGAGCATTTCGGCAATTTCCGAGAGGATTTCCAGATGCTTTTGTGTCGCCGACTCGGGCACCAGCAGAAAAATAAGCAAACTGACCGGCTGCTCGTCAGGCGCATCAAAGCCAATCGGGTGGGCCAGTTGCAGCACGGCGGCCATGGGCGTCTTCAGGCCCTTGATACGGCCATGCGGAATGGCGACGCCGTGTCCGAGCCCGGTGGATCCCAAGCGCTCACGGGAGAACAGGCTGTCCGTGACCAGTGAACGGCTGAGGCCATGCAGGTTTTCGAATAGCAAACCCGCTTCTTCGAAAGCTCTTTTTTTGCTGGTGGCATCAAGCTGCACAAGCACCTGCGCAAGGGGGAGGATGGCTGCGAGTCGATTCATAATTTAGGGCGAATTATGCCCACATCCGGCTTGGGCCAAAAAAAACCGCCCGGCGGAACAGGCGGCTGGGTCGGATCTCAGGCCAGTGGCCTCACATCAGACGTTTCGGCGCTTCGTGATGGTGATCCTGCAAACGACCTTTGTGGCGGACAACCTGGCGATCGAGTTTATCCACCAGTTCATCCACGGCAGCGTACAAATCGGCATGTGAGCTCTCGGCAAACATGTCAGTCCCCTTGACATGAATATTGCACTCGGCGCGCTGCCTTAAATCTTTTTCGGTTTGCTTTTCTACGGTGAGCAGAACTTTGACATCGACCACCTGGTCAAAATGCCGCTTGATCCGGTCCAGCTTGCTGGTAACGTAACTGCGCAAGGCCGGTGTGACCTCGATGTGATGGCCGCTGATCGTTAAATTCATAAATAATCTCCTGTTACTCTCAGGGTTAAACCAGTTGTCGGCGCCATGCAAAAAACACAAAAAATTAAGGTGAAAATAGTCGCCGACAGATTCACTATGCCCCCGCCTTGGCGGAAAAGCAAATCCTTTTTATTAACTTTTTTTGTATCAAGCCGCAAGAAATAGTCTTTATCCCATTGAAATGAACAAGCAACGACACCCAGCACTTTCGGGCCTGGCACCATGAGCCGCGCCAGCAAAAACGCCACCGGCGATTCTTTTTTTGCCTGGGATGGCGATGTTCTGGTGATCAATATTCTGGGCAAGCCCAGCGCCAGCAAGGATGCCATCGGCAAACCCTTTGGCAAGCAACTCAAGGTCAGCGTCGCGGCGGCACCGGTGGCCGGCAGGGCCACCGATCACATGGTGCGCTTTCTGGCCACCCAGTTTGGCGTGGCCGCAGCCGACATTGAGGTGGTGTTTGGCCGCATGAATGTGAACAAGCAGATGCGCATCAAAGCACCCAAAAGGCTGCCAGCTGTGTTTGCGCAGGGTTCCCTGCTAACGGACGATGATGAGGCAAAATAGTGGCAGATGGTTTTTGGGGCAAGGTCGGCAAGCGCTGACTGAGACCTCGCCCGCGCGCTGGAACTTTGCCGATTAGCCTGACTCACACTTTGCAATGAATTGCCTGAAATTTCCCCATCGCTCCCTAATTGCTCTATTTTTTATAGCTGCTTGCGCACTAACGACGGGGGCTAGAGGTCAAAATACTTCTCAATCCGTGGTGACCACCGAGCAGGTGCGGGCCGAATTGATGGTGCAGGCCCCGGATGGTATTGACGCGGGAAAAACGGTCTGGCTGGGCCTGCAATTGACGCACCAGCCGGAGTGGCACACCTACTGGAAGAACCCAGGTGACTCTGGCTTAGCCACCACGCTGCAATGGACACTGCCCGCGGGCGTGACAGCGGGCGAGATCGCCTGGCCCTTGCCCAAAAAGATTCCGCTTGGCAACCTGACCAATTATGGCTTTGACGGCACGGTGCTGCTGCCGGTGCCTTTGAGCATCACGTCCGCCTTCAAGCCGTCGCTGCTCAACAATGACCTTGAAATCAAGCTCAAGGCCAACTGGCTGGTCTGCCGGCTCGAATGCGTACCGCAGGACGGCGAATTTGTCCTGCATGTGCCGGTGC
>DATCIC010000573.1:0-16067 GCA_036508025.1 Rhodoferax sp.
CGTAGCGTCAAGATGCAAGATGGGGCTGTCGCCGCCATATGCACTCGACGGTGGTTTTCTATTGCCGAACCGACCTTTGACAGCGCCCTCATACGCTGCGCCTCCCAAGTTGGTCACCGCGTCGGGTCCGGTCCATCCGACCTGTGCAGCATGGCAAGTGACGCAGGGCTGACCCGTCGGCTCTGAGAGATTGGTGTCGAAAAACAACTGCTTGCCGAGCCACTGTTTGTCGGTGAAGCTGGCTGGTCGATCGAGCGGAACGCGGGTGTCGCTCGTCGATCCGCCGCACGCCGAGAGGGCGAGGAGAAATAGCACGCACAGCGCGATCCCGATCGCGGGGAGCACGGTCTTGCGAAGCATCTGATCCCCCCGGCTATCCGCACTGAGGGGCCAGCCGTGGCGGAACACCACAGATTGTCCGGCGCCCCAGTCATTGTCATAGATCAGCGTACCGTCATTGGTCGTCATCGTACTCATGGTTCAACTCCTTTGTGGTTGCAGCATTAATAGCGACCGGCGACAGAAATCTGCCGCGCCCTGGGCATACCAATATTCACGAACATTGTGATATCTTTCCCCGGAGACGCTCTGTGCGCTACCGAACATAAAGCAACATAAAAGCTTTCACGTTACGCAAGTACAGAAACGCAATTAACCCCAGCGCATAAAATTCGTTCAACGAAAGAGTAATATTTTCCGCAAGCGCTCGACGTCATTTGCGGTCACTGGAGGCGCCTGATTACCCCAACTGCTCCGCACGAAGCTGAGGACGTCGGCCGCGTCCTGATCGCTCAGCCGCCATCCGAAGTCGGGCATCGCCAGCGCAGAAGGCGCTACCTTGGTCGAGGGCATCGCCGACCCGGTCAGCACGATGTGGATCAGCGATGTGGCGTCCTTGGCGTTAACCACCTCACTTTTGGCGAGCGCCGGAAAGGTGCGCGGGGCGCCAGCGCCGTCCGAGTGATGGCAAGCGTTGCAGTTGTCCAGATAGAGTTGCGCACCGCGTCCACCCATCGCGCCCGCGCGCAACGAGCTAGTGGCGGTGTCGGCCGCCACCGTGGTCGGTGCCGTGGCGTCGAGCGACGCCGGTGGCAGCGATTTCAAATATTTGGCGATCGCCGTCAGGTCTTCGTCGCGCAGATGCTGGGTGCTCTCGCCGACCACTTGCGCCATGGCGCCGAACGCGGCGCTGCGCGCGGTGCGCCCGGTCTTCAGGTATTCGACGATCTCTTTCTCAGTCCAGGCGCTCAGCCCGGTGCCGAGATCGGCCGTAAGATTGGATGCTAACCAGTTGTCAGTCGATGCGCCCACCAGGTAGTGCTTGCCGTCTGATTCGCTGAAAGACTTCTCCTGTCCGGCAATGCCGCGTGGCGTGTGACAGGCACCACAGTGCCCCAGACTCTGTACCAGATAGGCGCCGCGGTTCCAACTGGCGCTTCGGCTTGTATCGGATGCGTACTCACCTTTTTTTAGATAAAGCAGGTTCCACGCCGACATCAACGATCGCATGCTCAGCGGCCAGCGCAATTCGCTCTGACGGTTCACGGTTGACGCCGGCTTTATGCCCTGCCTGAAGTAGGCATAGAGCGCCCGCATGTCACTCAGGCTCACCTTCGCGAACGCGGTGTAGGGCATTGCGGGATACAGGTGATGGCCGTCGCGGGCAACGCCCTCACGTACGGCTCTGTCGAATTCCTCAAAATTGTACTGTCCGATCCCGTGCTCAAGATCGGGCGTAATGTTCGTCGAATAGACAATTCCAAACGGGGTTGGCATCGCCAGTCCGCCCGCAAACGGCTGGCCCTTGGGCGCAGAATGACACGCGGCGCAATCACCAGCTTGGGCCAAGTAGGCTCCCTGTTCCAGCTGTCGCTGGACGGCGGCGCCAGAAACCAGCGTTGCAGTCTGTCCAAACGCACTGTTCGTTGACATCGATGCCATCAGGATCGTCGCGACCAGGGTGCCTAAGCGGCGGGCCATACCAAGGTGACTTTGGGAAGGTTTCATGGCATGTCGCTAGATACGCACCAATGGGCCAGGCTGCTTGAGATAGGTTTCGCGTATCGCTTTGGCCGACCAGTATGTGAGCGCGCCGACCAACCCGGTCGGGTTATAGCCGATGTTTTGTGGGAAAGCGCTAGCGCCCATGACGAATACATTGGATACCGCCCAAGTCTGGAGGTAGCGGTTAACTGCGCTCGTCGTCGGATTGTCACCCATAGGCGCACCGCCGGTGTTGTGCGTTGTCTGGTACACCTGAGTATCATAGTGATCGCCCATCTTCTTGGCAGACACCTTGATGGACTTCGGGCCGATCGTTTTCGCAATTTCCGCTGCCTTGCCGGTGATGTATTGCGTCATACGAATGTCGTTGTCCTTCCAGTCAAAGGTCATACGCAGCAACGGCTGACCGAACGCGTCGCGATACGTCGGATCAAGATCGAGGTAGTTGTCGCGGTACGCCATGACTGACCCGTGCGTCACAATGCTCGACGTATAGAGGTAATTGTCCTTGATCGCTTTCTTCCAACCCACCCCCCAGTTGGGCGCATCATTAGGGAGCGGCATTTGCTGAATGGGCCGCCCGCCGGTCTGTGTGACGCCCACATAGGCGCCGCCGATATAGTTCAGCGGACCGCGGTCGTAGTTCTCCGTATGGAAGTCATCGATGATTTGTGCACCGCCCGCGCCCGCGCCGATGAATGGGTTCATCGGCTTATCCTTGTCGAAAAACATATTGACGCTGCTGGTCATCTGGTAGGCGTAGTTGCGACCCACCACGCCCTGGCCAGTTGCTGGGTCGTAGCCTTTACCGATGCCTGACAGTAACAGCAGACGCACGTTATGGAACTGGTAGGCACACAGTACGACGAGATCAGCCGGTTGTTCGATTTCTCGTCCCTGTGCGTCAACATAGGTGACGCCAGTGGCACGCTTGCCGTCCGCATCGAGGTTGACCTTGAGTACATTGGCGTGCGTTCGCAATTCAAAGTTCGTCCGCTTCAACAAGACCGGAAGTATCGTCGTCTGCGGCGAAGCCTTCGAGTAGTTGTTGCATCCGAAGCGTTCGCAGTAGCCGCAGAATGTACAAGGCCCCAATTGCGCGCCGTAAGGATTGGTGTAAGCGCGGGACGCATTGGCGGCAGGCTGTGGAAACGGGTGGTAGCCCATCTCCTTGGCAGCCTTCGCGAACAGAGCCGCTCCATATACATCCGGCATTGCGGGCAATGGATAGGCGTTGCTGCGCGCGCCTTCGAACGGATTGCCGCCGGCAAGTATTTTCCCATGGAGGTTGCCGGCCTGACCGGATACCCCGCAGACCTGTTCGAAGTGATCGAAGTGGGGCTCGAGTTCCTCGTAGGAGACGCCGAAATCCTGGATCGTCATGCCTTCTGGAATGAAACGTTTGCCGTAGCGTTCCTCGATGTGACTTCTGAGGCGCAGTTCTTCAGGGAGCACGCGCCAGTGCTGACCATTCCAGTGCACGCCTGCGCCGCCCACTCCTTCGCCGGGCAGAAATGACCCCAATTGCCGATACGGTGCCGCCGTATCTTTGGGCGTATGGCGGATCGTCAGTGTTGAGGTTGCAGGATTTTGCATCAGCGCATAGCGGATGCCATAGGTAAGTTCATCCGCTATGCGCGGATACGCGAAGTCAGGATAGGTGTCACGGTTTGCGCCACGCTCAAGCGCAAGCACGTTGAGGCCTGCCGCGGTAAGCTCCATGCCCATAATCGCGCCAGTCCAGCCGAACCCCACCAGCACGGCGTCGACGGGTGGCATCTTGATCGCGGCCATGTTAGGCCCCCGTCTTTACAACACTTCCAGCCAAGCCCACCGGCCCGAGCGGATAGCGCTCTCCGTGACGGGTAACCCAGTCGGCAAAGTCGGCACGGGCACCGGGAAAGCCAATCATCTTCCAAGCTCCCATATCCTTGTTGCCGCCGTGGATCGGATCTGCGAGGTAGCCTTCCTTGGTATTTTGCAGCAGCCACATGAAGAAGGTTTTGCCTGCGACATTGTCGAACGCAATATGACCACTTTCCACGTCCTTCAACACTTGGTCTTGGATTGATGCGTTGCAGTCGGCGAAACGCTTGCCGCCGAAATTCTTGATGCAATGACTGTCTGTCGCAGCAATGCCGGCCCGATAGACTTCGCGAGGCGTCGCTTTGCCTTGATAGCCGAACTCGGGCGCTGCGGAAATAAACGGGCCTTGCGTGTACCAGCGCGCAGCATGGCCAAACGCGCCCTCCAGTTGCCGGTCGATGAATTCGGGAACTCCGGCGTCTACGGCGCCGGGACCGGTCTCGTCGTTAGGAATGAGGTGCGCGCAGGCGACGTTGATGAACGCCCATTCTTCCGCAGTAAAAAACTTGGGTAAATAAGAGCTCGCTGACGCCTTTTGTGCGGACGATGTCGTTGAAGCCTCGCTGCTGAATGCGGGGGTTTGCGACGGCTTGCACGTGGCCAAGGAAGTGGCGGGTACCAAGGCGATTGTCTTAAACAGAAAATCGCGGCGACCAGCCAGTTTTGGCGTATTGTTGTTTTTTATGACGATCTCCTTCAAATTTTTTACAGACTGAGTCCTACTCAGAAAAGCATACGCCACGCCTAATTATTAAATTCGAAGAATGGAGATTACGAATTGAGAAAAGGCAAGGATGGACAGCCCAAGGCAAATAGACTTTGGAATTCAAGCCGCACCAACAGTACGTATTCACTTCGCCTCTCCATCTGGATTGTCTTTTCCATGAGGACGAAAAGTGGGCTGAGAAGCCCACAGTAAGAGCCAAAACGGCCTGGAAGAATGGCTTCAAACAGGTCATTTCAAGAAAAACCGTCCATCATCGATAAGTGCACCTTTTTGACGGCACCTATTCAGCGTAGCCCTAAACAATAACGTCGCCTGCGTACGGTTTTGTCCCATAGTAATCATGGATACTCTTCTCCCACGACGGGTCGGCCATATTGGGCCAACTGTCCTGGTCGAATCCTGGGGCGCTTTCCAAGCGCGCCTTGTCGACGTTGAGTGTGAAGCGTTTGTTCTGCGTATCAAGCGTCAACGCGCTCCACGGTACGGCGAACAGCTTCTCGCCCATTCCAAGGAAGCCGCCAAAAGATAACACCGCATAACTGACCCGACCCGTGCGCATATCGAGCATTATTTCTTTGATGTCGCCAAGGTCTGCATTCTTCAGGTTATAGACATCGTTGCCGATCAGCGTATTAGCCCCCATGAGCTCGGGCCCCGGCCCTTGCTGCACAACGACTCCGGACCCTCCGACGAGGTTGCCTTTGTACATGCCATAGGTGTCGCGTTCTTCATAGTTCATGTGAATCTCCAGTAAATAACGTGTGTCAAATAGTGACCTGAGCGTCGGACCCGATGTCCAATGCTCAGTGCCAAAGATAGACACATAACGCCCTCTCGTCTGTGCGGCAACACACAGGCACCCGCAGAGGCTGCCAAATAATTCTATGGGGGTAGCAGCGCCAACATGACCAATTGCCGGGGCAGTTCATGCCAACCGCGACTGCGTGGGATATTATTTTCGAGGATGGTTGGCAACTTGTCTTCGTCAGCTTTGTTCATGACTAAGCTCCCGCATCAACTCGATCCAGAATTCGCTGCCCATGCCGACCGTGCTTTGCGCGCCGATAGCGCCGCCCATCAGTTCGACCAGTTGCTTGGATACAACGAGGCCAATGCCGGTCCCTTCCTCGGTTCCAGTCTCTTGCCCGAGCCGATTGAATGGCTCAAACAGATGTGTCAGTTTTTCCGCGGACAATCCCGCACCGGTGTCTTTAACGCTGATGCGCAGGCGTGCGGGGCCGCTCGTGGTGCACCTCACTTCCACGGTGCCATGTTCACGGTTGTATTTGATGGCGTTGGTCAGCAAATTGATCAGAACCTGCTTGACCCGGATTGGATCGGCCATGACAAACCAGGCCGGATCGAACGGGAGAAAGGTGACTTGGATATCGCATTTCTTCGCCTTCGATTCGACCATGGCTTGGCATTCGCGCATGACCTCAATCAGCAACACCGGCTCTCGCGACACCGGTAGTTTGCCGGATTCAATCACCGCAAGATCAAGAATCTGGTTGACCAGGCTCAGCAGATACCAACCCGCGTGGAGTATCTGTGCGATGTTCGCGTTTTGGGTAGGTGTTAGCGGGGGAGAGCCCGATTCCATCAACTGCGCGAAGCCGAGGATGGCGTTGAGCGGTGTACGCAACTCGTGGCTCATGCTGGAGAGGAACTCTGATTTGGCAAGGTTGGATTTTTCCGCCAAGCATTTGGCGCTCTCCAACTGAACCTGAGCCGCTTCAAGCCGTTCGGCCAGTTGTTGCGCTTCAAGGGTGGCAACGACCAGGCGTGTGTTCACCTGCTGCTGCAGCAGCATATGTTCGTCGGATGCAGCCTGTAAATCGTCTGCGGCCCGAATGTCGCGCTCGCGCAAGTCAGCAGCTTTTTCCCGTAATTGCACGGCAATTTCTCTTGCGCTAACCCACTGCTCGCCGCTTAATGCCGTTGCTTCCTCGTCGAGGACCGCACTTTTCCGGCGCTTGATATCTATTTTGACAAAAGATGACAAACCATCCTTGTGCTCGCTTGACCTGTGCGACTGCCCTGGATCAACAGTTTCAGACGCGCCGACGGGGTCAGCTTCGTTCATTACCGGCTGCCTTTGGCCGATGGCTTTGGCGCCGCAATGACGCTGGGGCTGCCGGTCATGATGCCGGTCATCCCGGACAAGGTCTCGCCAATAATGATGCCTTCCTCGGTAATGTCAAACAACCGAATGTCCTTGCTGTGCGCACTGCCACGGACTTTGATGACCGAGATGGCGCGCTTGAATTGGCCCTCAATTTCGATATAGCGTTGCACGACAATCGCATCCGCGAGAAAAGCACTCCCAAAGGGACTGAAGCGCAAGTCGGTGTAGCGGTCTTCCAGTTCGGAGGTCATCAAGATGGTCACGCCCATGCTCGTGAGCTCGGCAATCATCCGGTACAACGTTCCACGGAAATCTTCGCTGAACTCGGGTGCCAGCGCCAGCTCAAAGCCAGACAGGGAGTCAATGACGACACGCTTGGCCTTCATTCGATTGATCATGTCGATCAAATTATGCAAGGTCTCATCAATTGACAAATCCAGTGAGCGCGTGTCGATGACCCCAACTTGCCCAGCCTCGACCAACGAATACAGCTTGGTATTGCCAAGCAGTTGACTCGGGCTTTTCTCAAACGCGGCAATCACACCGGGCTCGCCCCGACGGACACCTTCGGCGAGATACTCCGTCGTCAATATGGTCTTTCCGGAACCGGACGGCCCGACCACCAGCATTGAATAGCCAGTGGGCAGGCCACCGCCCAACATCTCGTCGAGGCCTGGGATTCCCATCGATACCCGTGCATCCTGAATGGATGCCGTGCTGGTTGACACAGCCCATGTGCCGTCCTTGACAATCGCGCGCGGGAAAACCCGAATTCCATCTTGATCGATACGAAACATGTGCAAACCAGGCACCTGCGCTTGACCGCGCATTTTGACCACCTGCATCTTGCGCACCATGGAATTGCGCTGCATGTTTTGTGAAAGCCACACAATACCGTCCGCGACCGTAAAGACCGGGCTTGATTCTGCTTCAGGCAACAAATACTCCCCGATCAAGAAGGTGGTTGCTTGCCAACTTGTCATCTGCATGCCGAGCTGCTGAACGAAACGCTGCAACTCCGACCCGCCCTGTTCCATTTTTTTCCCTGACTGGACGACGGACCGAAACGAATCAACAAAGACGAGACTGGGTGAAAAATCTTTTACCTCTTGGGCAATGCGTGACAAGACGCGGTCAAAATCGCCCTCCAGCAGATCGCTTGAGAGGTTGACAAAGCGGATCGATTCACTGATTTTGTCAAAATCAAAAAACGAAAACTGCTGTTGATAACGCAGCATCTTCAAGGCGGGCTCCCCGAGCACCGTGAAGAACAGGGCCCGATTGGTCTGGCTTGCCAGCGAAAACATGATCTGGTGCGCCAGCGTTGTCTTTCCGCTCCCCGGCGTGCCCGCAATCAGGTTGAACGAGAATTCCGGCAGGCCCCCACCCAGCAAGTTGTCCAGGCCCGGGACGCCAGTTTTCAGGCGATGTATCTTTACTTTAGGCATTATTTATTTCCTTGTCGGCCGTGTCTTGCGTGTCAATGTCCCATGCCGAATCCAAAATACGGGTTGTTAAGCGCTCGCCGATCATCGAGGCCAGAATGTTGGTGAACGTGATCAGTAACAGACAGTTTGCTTCTCTGGCAAGCGTCGGCGACTGCGCTTGAAGGCTTTTTTTCAAGTCGGCAAACCGGTGATCGGTCTGAGGAGGCCCTGAACCGGCTGCCAGCCAGGGGTAGCTTGACTGGCTCAGGAACACACTCCTCGCGTACAGAGAATCGAAACCACCGGCGCCGATGATCAAAATGAGTTGGGCTGCCATCTGCGTCCACAAGTCGACCTCGGCATCTGTGCCCTTTTCATGGCGCTGTGTCGTCAGGCTTTTTATGAGTTGGTGCCGCAGCAGGTCACTGGTTTGCATAGAAAGGTTAGTAATCGGTGAAGTTTTCGACCCCTCCGTGGATTGCGGTAGCTAAACTTGAGGGTTCGACTGCTCAGGCGAAGCATATCGTTTTAGTCTGACCTTCGCTCCGCACCGTCGGAAAAAGGCATGTGGAGCGATGGTGCCTCCATGGTTCCCCCACTTCCGGCGCATTGTGAACTCTCCTTAAGGTGAAAAATTGCGTTTGCGCAACTCATTGCGTTCTTTCCGCCCCGCGACCGTAGAGGACGCGACATCTTTCGTCTGTGCGCTTGCCAACACAGACCTCGCAATGCCGCTGTGTCACTGGCGGTGCAAATACGCCACATCCGGCTTCACCTTGCCAGTAATACACTCCAAGCCTTTGTCCAGCCACCTGCCCCCAGTCAAACCTAGAACACCAATCCATGAAAACCTACGACCTCTACGCCATCGGCAACGCCTTGGTGGACTCTGAATACGAAGTGTCTGACACCCAACTCCAGGCCATGGGCGTGGACAAGCGGCATATGACCTTGATCGACGCCGCGCGGCGCTCTGAGTTATTGGGCCATCTGCACGCTGTCACCTCGCGGCGCACCGGGGGCGGCTCGGCGGGCAATACTGTGGTCGCACTGGCGCAGCTGGGCGGCCAGGCGTTTTACTCTTGCCGTGTGGCCGATGATGAGCTGGGCGCGTTTTACACCCAAGACCTGATTGCCAACGGCGTGGCGACCAACCTCACCCACACACAACCCGCGCCGGGCCAGACTGGCAGCTGCATGGTGCTGGTGACCCCCGATGCTGAACGCAGCATGAGCACCTTTTTGGGCGCCACCGCTGAGCTGGACCACACCGCCCTGCACGAACAAGACATTGCCAAGTCCAAGATCTATTACATGGAAGGCTACCTCGCCGCGTCCCCAACCGGCCTACAGGCGGCACTGCAAGGGCGCCAAATGGCCCAAGAAGCTGGCGTGGCCCTGGCCACCACCTTAAGCGATGTCAGCATGATCAACTTTTGCCGGCCCGGCCTCGACGCCATCATCGGCCAAGGGTTGGATTATCTTTTCTGCAATGAGGAAGAAGCCCAGGTCTGGTGCGGCTCGCAAGACCTGCAGGTGATCTGCCAACAGTTCAGCCAACTGGCGCGCACCGTCTGCCTCACGCGTGGCGCCCAAGGCTGCATCGTGCTGGAAGGCGCCCAGCAAACCACCGTGCCTGCGGCACAAGTGAAAGCGCTCGATACCAACGGTGCGGGCGACATGTTTGCCGGCGCTTTTCTCTATGCCGTCACGCACGGTCACAGCCACGCCCAAGCTGCCTGGCTGGCCAATCAGGCGGCAGGGCAGGTCGTCAGCCAATACGGCAATCGGCTCACGCCTGACACCATGGGCAGCATCAAGGCCCGCTTCGGGCAGCAGGTGGCCGGTTAATCAGCCATGCCAGTTTGAATCTCACCCCAATTGACCCACTTCAGGAAGGGGCGTTGAGTTCCAGCAGGAGGTCGATATCGCCTCCACGCGCGTCATCACGTACCCGTGAGCCAAACAGCCAGACCCGCGCTGCATCTCCCGCGATCAGGGATACATCCTTGCGTATGGCTGCAACTTGTTCGATTGATAGGCGCATAGGCAAATTCTAAGGCGTGGCGACAAATTGCTGCGCACTTGCACCAGCTCTTGCTGTCTGCCATAGAAACCCCAGGGCGTGGATGTGATGATCATCGGTTTACCAAAATTAAGGTAATGTTCATTACCTTAATCAGATCGCGCACACCGCACAAGCAAACGTATCGGGTGAGCAAAAGGGTGGCGTCCCCAATGGCACTGACTTAAGCATAAACAGCAGCCATTATGAGCTCGCGTTGCGCCTGCAATTGGGTTTTGAGCACAGCACGTGGTTGCGTCAAATGTGCAATATTTTTGTTTCGTCGCTTAATCGCTCGTGGTTCCACCCTGCCTGGTCGGTGCGGTATTTTTACTTGGCCGATGCCACCAATGAGCACCTCACACAGCCACATAACGCGTGCATAGGCACCATGGCGCAATTGCTCTTCGAAAGCGCGCAGTTGTTGTAGCGCCGCTTTGAAACTGAGCTGGCGTGGCGTGCAGTTCATTTTGTTGGCGGCCTGCGCCATCACCGAGCGCACCAGGTTGTAAGCCAGTAGATGTGCCGCCACCTCTTTGACCACCATCTCGGGTGTCTTGCAGCGCAACGTCTCGATCCGCATGACCGATTTGATAGCCCGTAAATCCAGCTCTATATGCCAACGCCAACCATAGATTTCGTTCAATTCCAAACGGCTGACTTCCTTGGCACCCGTCAGGCTGGTAATCAGTGTCCACTCGCCCACGCGGGTCTCGCGCACCTGTAGGCTCAATGGTACTTTTTCATATTCTTCTGGTGTCATCCATTTCGGACGAACTGGGCGGCTCCACTGCGCCACGTGATCACCCTTGCCCAGACGCTGACCTCGTTCAAAATCGGTGTGTCGTAACTGATGTTGACGACTGACAAAGTCCACCCCGCGTGCCAGCAGTCTGGCCACTGTGAAGTAGCCCGTGTAGTAGCGATCCATGAGCAAAATGTCGCCCGGGTTTAAGGCCGCATCGAGCTGGCGCAGCATGGCCGTTTCGCCCGTGAGTTTGCCTGCACAGGCCCCACTGGCCCAGTCCAGCACAGCGCCGCAACCCAGCGAGATGATGGCCACGATGCGCATGATCGGAAAGCCCAGCCCCGGCTGTTGTTGGCTGCTCTGCCGATAGGTGGCCTGATTCACATCGGTATCGGGCATGAAGACAGTGGTGCCGTCAATGAGTTTGATCTCTCGCCCACGCCAGCGCCATGAATTGGATTGGGCTTGGCTCAGCCGCTCGCAGAGCGCTTTGGACAGCGCCGGGAGTAATTTCGAACTCAGGCGTTGGCGCGCTTTGCAGTAGGCTCCGGTGTCAAGACTTGATTTGCTAAGGTCTTGTGCCACCCGGTTACTCAGGCCCCGCGCTACCGCGTCTTGGCAACTGTGGTCAGCGGTGGGTAAATGCGATTGCGGTGTTCCGGGCAATGCTGGCGCACCAGAGACTCCAGTTGCTCGGCTGTCAACAAGCCACTCAACGCGTCATAACCAGTCTGAGCAAATCGTCCCAGAAACTGGCGGACTTGGGATTGCAAAGATCCAACATCAATCGAGCAGGTTTTGGTAGTATCCATTTGGGCTGATCCCCTTCTTGGTACGTGTTACGGATTCGACACCCGCATCGTAGCAATTTGGAGCGATCAGCCCAACTTTTTCGAGCACGTAAGTTATTGTTTTTGTAGCACTATTGGCTTAAGTCAGTGCCATTGGGGCCTGGCCCGATTTAACAAAATTTTTCGAAGAAATCGGCCTTCAGCACCCATCCCTATTGCGTAAGAAGCTATCAAATAAGTAGCATATGATTACCGAACGCCCCGGATTCTGTCCCGTTGACTGAAGTTGCGATGTATGCAGGGAAACCCAAACCGTTTGGGCATAGCGGGCTGCTTTGGTTAAACTGATTTCTTTCTACCTGTGGAGTCCATACCGTGCCAACGATCAGCATGTTCTTGCGCACATTCATGTTCGCTATCAAAATTTCAGGGCGGCAGTAGCCGTTGAAGATGGCGAGTTATTGGCGGGGGAGCTACCCGCAAGGCAGCTTCGGATGGTGCAAGTTTGGGTCGATCTGCATCGGGAGGAGTTGTTGGCTGATTGGGCGCTGGCCAAAGAAGGTACCGAGCCTTTCCGCATTGATCCACTCAAGTGAAGGAGTTTTGTGATGCTTCTTGATGTGACTGCTGTAACGGTTCTGCCTGAATTTACCTTGTCTCTGGTCTTTGAAAACGGGGAACATCGCTGTTTCAATATGGCGGCTTACATCGACCAAAAACCGTGGGTTCGGCTCAAAAAGGGTAATATTTTTCAAGGGGCTTTTGTAGAAAATGGCACGGTCACTTGGCCCGGCAACATCGACATTGACCCAGAAACGCTTTACGAATACTCGGTTGCCGTGGCGCAATGAGTCCATTGGTGCCGATTTCGATAAAGGAGCCAAGCTCGATTTAAATCCCCAAGCCAGTTTTTTCAGGCCTGCAAGGAGGTAATCGGGGTCGGTAATCGGGGGCCGATTCCAATTAAGTCTCCAGAAATCTGCCCTACAGTTGCGCAGGAACCTGATTCATTTTGTCAACGCTTCAGTTGCGTATAGAAATTTTCGTGCGGCCCCACACCCAATAAAAATACTTCTTCGGGTGTCGCCTTATTGGGACTCAACTCATAAGCCAGCAAAGTCTCTTGGCTATTGAGTTTGAATTTGTAGACAAAAACACCCCATAAATCGCCTCGTTTCTCCTCTCCAATCATGGGATTGAGGGCAACGGCCATCACCGCTTGATCCAGTATTTTTTTGTCTCTCGCATGCAATTTTTTGGCAACACGGCTGAACGAAGGAGATGCACGAACCGTCAAGGTCATCTGATTAACCAAACTGGTACGTGGTGGCCAACCCCGCCTTCACCTCTTCGCGGGACAGTATCGTGTCCTGAATTAAGCGCAATGGCATTTCTGGATTCTCTAAAACGGCCTTTCCGATACGTGCCCAATATTCAATTTGTTTGGGCACTGAGCGATGTTCTGCCGCCGCATGAGGCTTCGCGTCTTCTACCAATTCATTCGATAATTTCAGTGCGATTGCCATACTGACTCCTGATGTTTAGGTGTCATTATCACCCCTGATGCCACCTTTTGCACCATTGGGGCAGATTCCAAAAACCGTGGCCGTCCTGGCCGTCGCGGAAAACCCGCGTCATGCCACCCAATTGGCCAACTGCAAGGCCTCCACGCGCTCGAACTCGCGCAGCTTGTTGGACACCAGCGTCAGCCCTTCGCTACGGGCATGGGCGGCAATGTGCAAGTCGTTCACGCCGATGGTTTGCCCGCGCTTTTCCAGGGCGCTGCGAATGCTGCCGTAATGCTGCGCGGCCTTGGGTCCGTAGGGCAATACCTCCAACCGGCTGCAAAAATCTTCCACGGTGGCCAATGAACGGGCCGGGGCGTTGCTCTTTTCAGCGCCGTGCAGTAATTCGGCCAAGGTGATGCTGGATATCGCCATATGGCCTGCGTGTTCATTGAACAGCGGCAATGCCGATAAGGGTTTCTGCTTGATCACGTAGATCACGATGTTGGTGTCCAACAAATAGCGCAGCATCACAAGGCCTCACGTTCTGGTTGGTCCTGACTGGCGCGCGTCTCCATGAAGTCGTCGGCCACTTGCGGGCCATCCAAAAAGAAGCTGTCCCAGGTCTGCCCCAGCGGCGCGATAACCCGCTCACAGCCCCGCGCCCGTACATCCACCCGCTTCACGCTGTCTGGTAGCCGCAGTGCGGCGGGAAGCCTGATCGCCTGGCTACGGTTGTTGATGAAAACGGTGCTTGCAGTCATGCTGTGAGACCTCATAAACATTGGGATAGTGCAATTGTATATGCCACATGACGGCCGGTCCACTCAGCGAAAAAAGACCGATCGCCACAAAGACAACACCTTAACGATGCAAACACGCCACTGCAAATAAATTGGGCGCTGGATTCCAACTAATTTACATCTTTTAGGGCTGTAGCCCCCGCCCACCAATCGTTAGTAGCTATTATTTTTGACGCCTCTGGGTGGGCAACGGCAGCCTCAAGCGCAAACCACCTCCTCTGCCAAGGCATTGGCTTGCTGAGCCACCAAGCGCTGCGGCGCCAGCATCTCAGGGGTCAAGCCATGGGCCGCAATGTGGGCCGACAGGGGCAGGCCGCGCACCAGGGCGGCGCAGGCTTCGCCCATGGCGGCCGATGTCTGGATGCCATAGCCGCCTTGCGCGGCAACCCAGAAAAAGCCGTTCGGCTCGCTGGCAAAACCGCCGACCAGGTCGCCGTCTGCCACAAACGAGCGCAGCCCGGCCCAGGTGCGCGTGGGCCGGCGGATGTTCAAGGTGGTCACCTCCTCGATGCGGTACATGCCCATCGCGACGTCCAGCTCTTCGGGCTGCACATCTTGCGGCGTGGTCGGGTCGGCGTTGGCAGGCGAACCCAGCAACAGGCCCGCTTCGGGCTTGATGTACCAGTCCTCGCTCATGCCGATGGCCATCGGCCAATGGGCGGTGCTCAATTCGGCGGGAGCTGCAAAGATGAAGGCCGAGCGCCGGCGCGGCTCCAGCCCGATCGGCTGCACGCCCGCCATGCCGGCCACCACATCGGCCCAGGCGCCCGCGGCATTGAGCACCACCGGGGCCTCGTAGCTGATAGCGCCAGCCTGCACGCGCCAGCGCCCTTTGGCGTGTTCCAGCGCGGTGACCTCGGCATCACAAATCAAAGAACCGCCGGCGCGGCGCAGCCCGCGCAGATAACCCTGCAGCAGCGCATCCACGTCCATGTCCGCGGCATCGGGCTCGTACACCGCGCCCAGTACCAGTTCCGGGCGCAGCGCCGGCACCAGCGCGCACGTCGCTTGCTGGTCAAGCAATTGGGCATTGGGAATCAGTGCGTGCATGGTGTCCCACTTGTCGGCCAGCAAGTCTTCCTGCCCGGGTGCGGCCACCATCAGCGCGCCGCGTGGCGACAACAGGGGATGCTCGCTGAACCCCTCGGGCGGCGCCTGCAGGAAGGCACGGCTGGCCATGGTGAGGGCGCGCACCTGCGCCGTGCCATAACTCTCCATGAAGATCGCGGCCGAGCGTCCCGTGGCGTGGTAGCCCGGCTGCGACTCACGCTCCAGCACGATGACGCGGCCATGCGGCGCCAACCAGTAAGCGACCGAAGCAGCGGCAATACCGCCGCCAATGATGATGAAGTCAGCTTGTTGGGACATGGTGTCTTGCCGGATAGTGAAAAAGCCAGTGTCTGGCAAATGGCTTTTCATTACTACAAAGATAAGATGAATCGAGATTTCATTCGCAAAGCTAATGGTTCTGTTGACTTTCACAAACAAACCGGAGAACACGAAGCTACCCTTATGTGAATGTCGGCAGCTTGCTGGGCTAACTCTCATGGCTCGGCGACCGCCCCGAATTGAGCAATCGGCAGCGGGCGGCAGCAACGGCGCCCGACGCAGTGCAAAATACCGCCCATGAAACCACCCGCAAGACTGCAAACCTTAATCGAAGAAGGCCTGATCGACACCGTGGTGCGCCAGCTGATGAGCGGCAAGGAAGCCACCGTTTACGTGGTGCGCCGCGGCCAGGAGACCTGGTGCGCCAAGATCTACAAGGCGGCGACCGATCGCAGCTTTCGCCAGGCGGTGGACTACACCGAAAACCGCAAGGTCAAGAACTCGCGCCAGGCCCGCGCCATGGCCAAGGGCACGCGCTTTGGCCGTGAGGCGGCCGAGGCGGCCTGGCAAAGCGCCGAGGTCGATGCGCTGTACCGGCTGGCTGGCGCCGGGGTGCGCGTGCCGAAACCGCATAACTTTATCGAAGGCGTGCTGCTGATGGAGCTGGTGACCGA
>DATCIC010000574.1:0-2824 GCA_036508025.1 Rhodoferax sp.
TTGATGCTGGCCATCATCGTGAGCCCGGCCGGTGCGGGCTTGGTCTCCCACATCGCCTCCATCGCCGCCAGCTTGGTCTGTTGGGATTCCCCCACCGTGTAGCCCGATTCGTCACCCAGCACAATCACACTGAGCGCCGAGGCCAGCCCAAAGGCGGCGGCGACCCGAAAACTGCGTTTGGCAAACTCGACATCACGCTTCTTCAACAGGTACCAGCTGGAGATCGACAGCATAAACATGGCGCCGGTCACATAGCCCGCCGATACCGTGTGGACAAACTTGGCCTGCGCGTCGGGGTTGAACACGATGGCCCAGAAGTCGACCATTTCCATGCGCATGGTCTGGTAATTGAATTCGGCACCGACCGGGCTCTGCATCCAGCCGTTGGCAATCAAAATCCACAGCGCACTCAAGTTGGAGGCAATCGCCAACAGGAGCGTCACCATCAAGTGCTGTGTTTTGGACAGGCGATCCCAGCCAAAGAAAAACAGCCCAATCATGGTCGATTCAAGAAAGAAGGCCATCATGCCCTCTATCGCCAGGGGGGCGCCAAAGATGTCACCCACGTAATGGGAGTAGTAGGCCCAGTTGGTGCCAAACTGGAACTCCAGCGTGATGCCGGTGGTCACGCCCAGGGCAAAGTTAATGCCAAACAGCTTGCCCCAAAAGCGCGTCATGTCCTTCCAGACCACGTTGCCGGTCATCACATAAACGCTTTCCATGATGAGCAGCAGCCAGACCATGCCAATAGTGAGCGGCACAAAGAGGAAATGGTAGAGGGCCGTGACGGCGAATTGCAGTCGCGATAAATCGACCAGTTGTTCAGAAATCAAGGTTTTTCTCCTTTGGCCGGTGTTGCAACGGGTTGTAGAAACTGTGCCGCAACGCTGTCCCCGTCAACGTGAACACGCTGCTCACGCACAAAACCCAACCACAATGCCACCAGCACGGCGAGTTTGAGAATCAGCACGACGGCCAGTTTTCTACCGAGATTCTTATCCGGTGATTTCATGACTGTCGATACCGGTCGGTCGCATTGAACAAAATGGCATAAAAAGAGCAGATATACAGAATACCAGAAGATTGATCCTCTCCACGTTGACCCGGATGGTCTGTACGCAAGCGCACAGAGAGACTTCTCATTATTCTTTACTATTCAATTTTGTAAGTCGTTGATTTTTGATCTGTCGGTTGGGTCGCCGATTGACTATTCGTAAAGTACCCCAAGAAAAAGGAGTCCGTATGAAAGGATTTGTACAAGACATCGAGGGCCTCGCCTTCAAAAACGACCTGTTTCGACGGGTGCTGTACACGGCAAAAAACTGCCAGCTGGTTCTGATGGCGTTAAAGCCAAAAGAAGACATTGGGGTCGAAGTCCACAAGCTGGATCAGTTCTTTCGCGTGGAGCAGGGCAGTGGCGAAGCGGTTCTCGATGGCGTCCACACACCGATCCGCGACGGCTTTGCGGTCGTCGTTCCGGCTGGAACGACGCACAACATCATCAACACCGGCACGGTGCCCATGAAGCTTTATACCTTGTACTCACCACCCAATCATAGGGACGGTGTGGTTCACGTCACCCATGCCGATGCGCTGGCTGACACGGAACATTTCGACGGTACAACAACAGAATAAATGAAGTAACAAAGGAGAATGACCATGCCAGCATTCGGATCGCCCTTTTCAGGGTTGGCAAACGGTAGGAAGCTCACCGATGAGGAGCTCATTAGAGCCATTCGTTTCATGGTGGCCTCGGAGTACGAGGCGACCCAGTTGTACACGCAGCTGGCCGAGTCCACGGACAACAAGCTTGCCGTGAAAGTGCTCAAGGAAATAGCGAACGAAGAACTTGTTCATGCAGGGGAATTTTTGAGGTTGCTCCACGAGCTGGCGCCCGATGAAGCAAAGCTCTATGCCAAGGGGGCTAAAGAGGTAGAAGAAAAGATCAAGAAAATGAAGTAGCTAGATGCTTGTCCACGCAATACCGCATGGGTGTGCTGACGAATAGATTGTCTGACGGATACTTTGCGCCCGCAGAACCTCCGCCGCCGCGTGTTCCAGAAATAGACCGCGCGGCGCCGCTGTTGTTCATCATCAATGCGGCTTCTGGCCACCACGATTCTGATACGACACGCCAGCAGATCGAAGCGGCGCTGCGCACCAGTGGGAGAACGGGTGAGCTGCTGTTCACCCACCCCGATCAGTTGGCACAGGTCGCCCAGCAGGCCGCTGCGGCGGCGTGCGCCCGGCGTAGCGTCGTGGTTGCCGTGGGGGGAGATGGCACCATCAATTCGGTGGCGCAGGCCGCGCACGCCCAAGGCTGCGCCATGGGCGTGCTGCCGCAAGGCACCTTCAACTACTTTGCCCGCACGCACGGCATTCCCGCCGATGCTGCGCAGGCGGTGCAGGTTCTGCTGCGTTGTGAGCCCGTGCCGGTACAGGTCGGCTTGATCAACGAGCGCGTGTTTCTCGTTAACGCCAGCCTCGGTCTTTATCCCGAGCTGCTGCAGGACCGTGAGGCCTACAAGACGCGTTTCGGCCGCAGTCGGGTGGTGGCGTTCGCCGCCGCTTTGGTGACCTTGCTGGGGCAGCACCGACAGTTGCGGCTTCGCATCGAACGCGGCACCAACGTACGCGACCTGACGACACCGTCGCTCTTTATCGGCAACAACCGGCTGCAACTCGAACAGGTCGGCCTGGCACAGGCAAGCGCGCTCGACCAGGGGTGCCTGGCAGCGGTGATGCTGCGGCCCATCGGCGCGCTGGCGATGCTCTGGCTGCTGCTGCGTGGGTCCTTTGGCACGCTGGGCGAGGCCGGCACGGT
>DATCIC010000575.1:0-15615 GCA_036508025.1 Rhodoferax sp.
GAGCTTCGCCAGCAGCGCACGGTCATCCCCCGCTTCCGGATTGCCGGTGGTAAGCAACTTGTCGCCATAAAAAATCGAGTTGGCGCCAGCCAGGAAGCACATCGCCTGCACCGCGTCGCCCATCTGACGGCGCCCCGCCGACAGCCGCACGCGCGCTTTCGGCATCGTGATACGCGCCACCGCGATGGTGCGCACGAATTCGATTGGATCAAGCGGCTCGATGCCATACAAGGGCGTGCCTTCAACTTGCACCAGATGATTCACCGGCACCGATTCGGGATACGGATTCAGGTTGGCCAGCTGCGCAATCAGGCCAGCGCGCTGCTGGCGCGATTCGCCCATGCCGACGATGCCGCCGCAGCAGATTTTCAGTCCCGCCTGGCGCACTCGCCCAAGCGTATCCAGACGGTCCTGGTATTCGCGCGTGGAGATCACGTTACTGTAAAACTCCGGGGCACTGTCGAGGTTGTGGTTGTAGTAATCGAGCCCGGCTTGTTTCAAACGGTCAGCTTGGCCTTCTTCCAGCATGCCCAGCGTGGCACAGGTTTCCAGACCCAGTTGCTTGACGCCGCGCACCATCGCTTCAACCTTTTCCAGGTCACGCTCTTTGGGCGAACGCCAGGCTGCACCCATGCAAAAACGGGTCGCGCCGTTGGCACGGGCTTCGCGCGCGGCATCCAGCACCTGCTCCAGCTCAAGAATTTTTTTGGCTTCAACGCCGGTGTCGTAACGCGCCGCTTGCGGGCAGTAACTGCAATCTTCCTCACAGCCGCCGGTCTTGATCGACAGCAGTGTTGCCAGCTCGACATCACCCGCGGGGAAATGGGCGCGGTGTGTTTGCTGCGCCTGAAACATCAGGTCGTTAAACGGCAACTCGAATAAGGCCAGCACGTCAGCCAGCGGCCAGGTGGCCGATTCCGGCAAGGTGATAGGCGCTGCCGACGGATGGAAGGCCACTGGACTGGACTGTCGCGACGGGGTTGGGGACATGGTTATTCCTTCAAGGTTTAGGGTTGGTGGTGGTTACACGGCCAATTGATTGCCTCTCCGAGGCCCGCTATGGCGCACTGGACCCCATGACGATTCAAGAAAACACTGACTCAGGCCAAGCTTGCCTGCAAGGCTTGATCGATATCGGCCTGCAAATCGGCGACTGCCTCCAGACCGACTGAAAAGCGCACCAGCGTGCCTTGCTGCAAATAAGCCGGCCAGGCGCTGCGCATGGAGGCCAGCTCATAAGGCATGACCAGGCTCATGGGCCCGCCCCAGCTGTAGCCCAGTCGGAACAGCTTGAGCGAGTTGCAAAACGCATCGATCTGGTTTTGGCTGAATCTGGTGTCAAAGATCACACTGAACAGGCCCGCTGCACCACCCGGCCCAGGCTGACACAGTGAACGCCAATGCCCATGCCCGGGTGAACCGTCAAGCGCCGGATGCAGCACCTGCGAAAGCTCAGCGCGCGTCTGGCACCAGCGCACCAGTTCGCGCGTCGCCTCGTCGTGCGCCCGGTAGCGCAGCGCCAGACTGGGCAGGGCCCGCAACACGGCTTCGGCGTCGTTGGCCCCCACGCCCAGCCCCAGGCGCATATGGGTCAGCTTGAGTTTCATGTGCAACGAGGCGTCACGGGTGATGACGCTGCCCATCAGCACATCACCGCCGCCGCTGGGGTACTTGGTCAGCGCATGCACAGAGATATCAACACCGAGGGCCGGACTGGCACCTGGCGTCAGGTCAAACGGCGCAAAGGCCAGACCGGCGCCCCAGGTGTTGTCCAGCGCCGTCAGCACACCACGCGCCTGGCAGATGCGCACCAACTCGCACAGATCGGGAAACTCCAGGGTGACGGAGCCGGCTGCCTCCAGCCAGACCAGACGCGTGCGCGGGCCGATTTTGGCCGCCAGGTCCTGCGGGCTCATGGGGTCATAGGTTTGATGCGTAATGCCCCAGGCTTTGAGTTCACCCTCGGCCAGTACCTTGTTGGGGCCGTAGGCGTTGTCCGGCAAGAGTACTTCGTCACCGGTGCGCAACAGCGACAAGGCCACATTGGCGATAGCCGCCAGCCCACTGGGCAGCAACAGGCATTGCAGGCCGCCCTCTAACGTGCACAAACGCTCTTCGAGCATGTAAGTGGTGGGTGTGCCATGCAGACCGTAGGTGTAGGCGGTTTTATCTTTCCACTCGAAGTTGCGCATGGCAGCCACATTGGGAAAGATCACCGTTGAGGCCTTGAACACCCCCGGCTGCGGCGCGGCGAAGCCTGCCGGAGGAATATACGGGTGATGAATCAGCGTGGTGGTGAGATCGGCCATGGTCAGCTCCGATTCTTGAAGCGATTCGCTAAACGCTCCACTTTTCAATCAACTGTTCCGGGCGCAAGGCGTCATAGCCTTCAAAGGGCTGGTGAATCCAGGGATTGGTGGGCAAGAACTCGACTGAATAATCAGGCGTAAAAATTGACAAGCCTTTGGTCCATAGCACCGCGCTGCGCAGCTCGGTAATGGGCTTGTAGTTGTTCTTGAGCTGATTGATCACCGCCTTGAGCGTGTGGCCGGAATCGGCCAGGTCATCCACCAGCAGCACTCTGCCGGCAATCTCGCCCTTGGGGGTGGTGATAAAGCGCGCGATATCCAGCGTCCCCTGCACCGTGCCGGTATCGGCCCGATAAGAGCTGGTGGACATGATGGCCAGCGGCTTGTCAAAAATGCGCGACAGGATGTCACCAGGACGCATGCCGCCACGAGCCAGACACAGAATGGTGTCGAACGGCCAGTCTGATTGGTGAATTTTGATGGCCAGCTTTTCGATCAGGTTGTGGTACTCGTCGTAGCTCACGTACAGGTGCTTGCCGTCTTCCGTCAACATAAATTTACTCCTGAATTAATAGGTTGCTATGCAGATAGCACGGGGGCTAGAGGCCAATTTGGCATAAATTATTTGACATTGGGCAGGCTCAGTCCACCAAATAGGGATGACGCATCAGAATGGTCTGCGCCCGATCCGGACCGGTGGACACCATGTGAATGGGCACGCCGGTGACCTGCTCAATGCGCTGCAGATACAGGCGCGCGTTGGTCGGCAGCTGGTCGAACTGGGTGACACCGACCGTGCTGTCGCTCCAGCCGGAAATGGTCTCGTAAACCGGTGTGCAGCGCTCAATGTCATCAGCACCCATCGGCAGGATATCGGTTAATTCACCGTCCAGTTGGTAACCCGTGCAGAGCTTGAGTTCTTTCAGGCCATCGAGTACATCGAGCTTGGTAATGCACAGCCCCGTCAAGCCATTGACCTGGGCCGAACGCTTGAGCAACGCCGCATCGAACCAGCCGCAGCGTCGACTGCGGCCGGTGGTGACGCCTTTTTCAGCGCCGACGGTGCTCATGTGGTAGCCCGGCGTGCCTTCAACTTCCCATTCCAGTTCGGTCGGAAACGGACCGCCACCGACACGGGTGCAATAGGCTTTGGTGATGCCCAGGATGTAATGCAGCATGCCGGGGCCGACACCGGAACCGGCGGCGGCATTGCCCGCCACGCAGTTGCTCGATGTCACGTAGGGATAGGTGCCGTGATCCACATCCAGCAATGTGCCTTGAGCGCCTTCAAACAGCAAATTGGCGCCCTTGAGGTGCGCTTCATTGAGCTCACGCGACACATCGGCCATCATGGGCCTGAGGAGTTGTGCATGACGCATCGCTTCGTCAAACACCGGCTGAAACAACACTTTGCCGTCTGCCATGTAAGGCGTTAACGTCGGACCAAAATCAAACGCGACAGAACCGAGATAGGTGGTGAGCACATGGTTGTGCAAGTCCAGCAACTCGTGCAGCTTGCGCGCAAAACGTTCCGGGAACTTGAGGTCTTGCACCCGCAGGGCGCGCCGCGCGATTTTGTCCTCGTAGGCCGGGCCAATACCACGCCCGGTGGTGCCGATCTTGGCTTGGCCACCTTGCTCGCGCGCGGCTTCACGGGCCACATCCAGCGCGGCGTGAAACGGCAAAATCAGGGGGCAGGCTTCACTGATGCGCAAGCGTGAACGCAGTTCAACCCCCGCTTTTTCCAGCGCCTCGATTTCTTCAAACAGCTTGGCCGCGGACAGCACCACACCATTGCCGATGTAGCACTTGACGCCCGGACGCATGATGCCGCTGGGCACCAGATGCAGCGCGGTCTTGACGCCATGGATCACCAAGGTGTGGCCGGCGTTGTGGCCGCCCTGAAAACGCACCACCCCTTGCGCACTTTCAGTCAGCCAGTCGACCAGTTTGCCCTTGCCCTCGTCGCCCCACTGAGTGCCCACGACCACGACATTACGTCCTTTGGTTGCTATCATTTGTTGCTTTCGTTTCAGTTGTTCTTAAATAGGTGTCACAATCCATTGCCCGTTGCGCGAGATCAATTCGCGATCGCAATGGAACTCATCAACTTCACTCTCATGGCCTGGCAAAACGCAGACCACGGTCTCACCTTGCGCACGCAAGGACGCGATCGCCACGCGCAAGTCAGCCGCCTCACACCACGGCGCACGGATCGCCGCGCGCAAGGGCCGCGCTGGCAGCACGCCCACCAGGGCCTTCACATCCAGGCTGAATCCCGCCGCCGGGCGATTGCGGCCAAAAACGGCACCGACCTCGTCATAGCGGCCACCGCGCACCAGGGCATCACTGGCGCCGGCCGCGTAAATTGAAAATCGGGTGCCGGTGTAGTAGGCATAACCGCGCAGATCAGCCAGATCGAAGCTGACCTTGGCGCCGTCGAGTTGACTCGCCAGCCACTTCAATTTTGATAGCGACTCAGTAATAGCTGGCAATGGCTGGAGTGCTTTTTCAGCCTCAAGCAACACCTTTTCATCGCCGTAGAGCTGCACCAGCGCCAACAGCCCTTGACGTGAAGATGGTGGAAATTTTTGCGTCAATACGGACAATTCGCTGGCATCCTTGGCTGCCAGCGCCGCATAAATTTGTTCGGCCAAGGCGATCTCGACCGGCACGCCCTTGAGCAGCGCGCGAACGATGCGGGCATCGGCTAGATCCACGCTGGGAGACGGCACCTTGACCACTTTGAGGCAGTCCAGTGCCAACATCAGTATTTCCAGATCAGCCTCCAGCCCGGCATGACCATAGATTTCAGCCCCAAATTGCAAGGGCTCACGGCTGGCATGGGGCGCGCCGGGACGCGTATGCAGCACCGGGCCGCAGTAGCACAAACGGGTGACACCCCGGCGATTCAACAGGTGGGCATCGATGCGGGCCACCTGCGGTGTGCTGTCCGCCCGCAAACCCAGCATGCGACCAGAGAGTTGGTCGACCAGTTTGAAAGTCTGCAGATCCAACGCCGCCCCGGCGCCGGTAAGCAGCGATTCAAGATGCTCCAGCAGGGGCGGCATAACCAACTCGTAGCCATAGCAACGCGCTGTATCGAGCAGGTTGCGACGAAGTTCTTCGATGTGCCGCGCTTCAGACGGCAAGACATCGGCAATGTGATCCGGCAGGACCCAAGCAGACATGTGATTTTGGGGAGCTGTTAAAAACGCGATTTTACCGGGCTATGGGACTGGAATCGGTCACAGCAGCCACCAAATAAGCAGCGCACCGGAGAATAGTGTGCACAGCCCGAAGAAACGCAGCTGGCCATCAGTCAACTGAAGAATCTGCAAAAACATCTGGCGCCAGCGCGCAGGAGACAAAAACGGAAAAAGGCCCTCGATCAGCAGAACGAGGGCCAGGGCCAGCCAGAAGGTCTTAGCGTCCAAACCGGTTTCTTCTCATCTCACTTTTTGGTCGGCGCGGGGGCCGCGTTGCCGCGCAGGACTTTGAAAAATTCGGAGCTGGAAGGATCCACCACCATCACATCGCTCTTCTTGTTGAAGCTGGCCTTGTAGGCATCCAGACTGCGATAAAACTGCGCAAACTGGGGGTCACGGCCGAACGATTCCGCATAGACGCGCGCAGCATCGCCATCGCCCTCGCCTTTGATTTTCTGGGCGTCCCGGTAAGCGTTGGCAATCGTAATTTCCCGCTGGCGATCCGCATCAGCGCGAATTTTTTCACCCTCGGCCGCACCGGTTGAGCGCAATTCATTCGCCACACGCTTGCGCTCGGCTTCCATGCGCCGGTAAACCGACTCGGTGATGGCATCCACATAGTCGACCCGCGTGATGCGCACATCAATCACGTCCACGCCCCAGGGTTTGGCGCCACGCACCTGAGCCAGCACCTCGCGTTTCACATCCGCCATCAATGCTTCACGCTTGTCGGACAGGAGTTCCTTCACTGTACGTTTGTTGACTTCTTCCTGAAATGCATTTCGAACCACACGATTGAGCTGACTGGCGCCAGCCGATTCGTTGGTGCCAACATTTCGAATGTATTCAGTCGGCTCTGAAACGCGCCAACGCACATACCAGTCGATCACCACCCGCTGCTTCTCGGCCGTCAGCACCGGTTCATTGTCGGTGCTGTCGAGGGTCAACAAACGCTTGTCAATATAGGAAACGTTTTGAAAAGGTGGCGGCAATTTGAAGTTAAGACCTGGCTCGGTAATGACTTCCTTGATCTGCCCCAAGGCGTACAAAATACCAAATTGCCTTTGATCCACAACAAACAGCATCGAACTGGCAAGCGCAAGCGCCACCAGAAACGTTGAAAAAATAAGACCTAGTCTGTTCATGCGGGGCTCCTAGCGGGTATCGCGATCACGGCTACGGGCAGCGTCCCGGGCACGCGCGTCAATGGTGGGAACAGCAGCGGAATTCGCCGGTGCCGTCGCGGGCGCCGCCACTGCAGCCGCATCAGCGCCCTGCCCCGTCATCTGGATAATTTTGTCGAGTGGCAGGTACAACAAATTGGAGCCCTGCCGGGAGTCAATCATGACCTTGGTGACGTTACTGTAAATTTGTTGCATGCTGTCAATATACATGCGGTCCCGTGTCACCTGCGGTGCTTTCTGGTACTCCGTCAGCACGGACCGAAAGCGCTGCGCATCACCTTGCGCCTGCGCCACAATTCTAGCCTTGTACGCATCGGCCTCTTCCTTTAGCCGTGACGCAGAACCGATGGCCCGTGGCACCACATCGTTGGCGTAGGCCTGTGCTTCATTCTTGGCCCGTTCACGTTCCTGGCCCGCTTTGAGCACATCATCGAAAGCGGCCTGCACTTGCTCGGGAGGACGTACACCGCTTTGTTGCAAGTTGACGCCAACCACTTCAATGCCGACCTTGTAGCGGTCGAGTATCTTTTGCATCAAGGCACGTACGCGCGGAGCGATCTGGTCCCGTTCTTCAGCCAATGCACTGTCCATGCGCATTTTGCCAACCACTTCACGCACGGAGGTTTCTGCTGCCTGAACCACGGCCGCCGTCGGGTCCTTGCTTTCAAACAAGAAAGCGCGCGCATCATTGAGCCGGTATTGGACCGCAAACTTGATTTCGACAATGTTTTCATCTTGAGTCAACATGGCGGACTCTCGCAGGCCGGTGGCCTTGATGATGGTGTCGCGCCCGACATCCACCGAGCGGATCTGGGTCACAAAAACAAGTTCATGGCGCTGAATCGGGTAAGGCAGACGCCAGTTAAAACCGGCACCCACGGTCGAGCGGTATTTGCCAAACTGGGTGATCACCGCTTGCTGACCCTCTTGCACAATGAAAAAACCTGTTCCCAGCCAGATCAACAGTACAACGCCAACAATCAGGCCAACGCCAATCCCGGCGCTCTTCATGTCAGGCTGAAAGCCGCCACCGGCGCCATTGCCTCCCATGCCACCACCCGCACCGCCACGGATCGGGTTTTTGACATTGCCAAACAAGCCGCCCAATTTACGATTGAAATCACGCCACAACTCGTCGAGGTCGGGCGGGCCCTGGTTAGGACCGCGCTTTTGCCCGTTCTGGTTGCCCGTTCTGGGTGGTGTATCGGGTGTTTTTGTATCTTGGCGCTCAGGCTCGACCTCGGGCTCGCCCGCGTCTGTCGGTTTGTCATCACCGCGACCCCACCTGGGATCATTCAGATTAAACATCCCCCGAATTCGCTCTGGCCAGAGGGCCCGGCGATTGGTGTGTAAATGAAGTTTCATCTCAAAGTTCTCTCGTGTATCGTTAACGCATTGTGACCAATTCACAGGCCACCTCACGACATTCAGGGAATTACGAAGCACCTGTCTCAGGTGAAAGGCCCTCACTCACCCTGCGCACCAATTGTTGGCGCAGCGCCGGCACACCTTCTCCACTTTTGGCGCTCAAAAATACGCGTGGCGTTGGAACCCCATTCAGATCAAAAATATCTTCCAGCTGCAAGGGGTGCCGTGCCGCATCAATGGCATCAAGTTTGTTGAAAACCAATATCTGGGGAATATCGGCTGCACCAATTTCAGCCAACACCCGCTGCACCTCGGCAATTTGTTCTAAAAATTGGGGGCTGGCGGCATCGACCACATGCAGCAGCAAATCAGCGTCTACGGCTTCTTGCAGGGTGGCCTGAAAGGCATCGATCAGACCGTGCGGCAGGTCCCGAATGAACCCCACGGTGTCTGACAATGAAACCGAACGTCCCGCCTCACCCAGATAAAGCTGACGCGTGGTGGTGTCCAGGGTTGCAAACAGTTGATCTGCCGTGTACGCACGGGCCTTGACCAAGGCATTGAACAGCGTGGACTTACCGGCATTGGTGTACCCGACCAGGGAAATATTGAAGGAATCACGGCGCTCGCGCTGTCGCCGCTGCGTCTGGCGTTGCTTCTTGACCTTGAGCAGACGCTCTTTGATCTTCTTGATATTGTCGCCAATCATCCGGCGATCCAGTTCGATTTGACTCTCTCCGGGGCCCCCGCGCATGCCAATGCCGCCACTCTGGCGCTCCAGGTGAGACCAGCGGCGCACCAAGCGCGTGCTCAGGTACTGCATGCGTGCCAGTTCAACCTGGAGCTTGCCTTCATGACTACGCGCTCTCTGACCGAAAATTTCAAGAATCAGAAGCGTGCGGTCATTGACTGGCAGTTCCAGATGACGTTCGAGGTTGCGCTGCTGCGCCGGACTCAAATTTTGGTCAAAGAGTATTTCCACCGCACCAAACTGCGTGGCCAGCAATTTGATTTCGTCGGCTTTGCCACTGCCTACAAACAGGGCCGCATCAGGTGCTCTGCGCTTGCAGGTAATGCGGGCAACCGGGTTTAACCCTGCGGTTTGCGCCAGCAAACCCAACTCCGCGAGTTCAGAATCGAAATTGGGGTGTCCAAAATCGACCCCGACCAGCACAGTCGGGGCAGACTGACGATCAGGCGGCTGCAGGTTCTTCATCCTCACCGGTTGAGAAATTCACAGCACGCCCTGGCACGATGGTGGAGATGGCGTGTTTGTAAACCATTTGCGTGACCGTATTGCGAAGCAGTACGACATATTGGTCAAAAGATTCAATCTGACCTTGCAGCTTGATTCCGTTGACCAGATAAATAGAAACAGGCACATGTTCTCGACGCAACGCATTGAGAAAAGGGTCCTGGAGTAACTGACCTTTGTTGCTCACGATATTCTCCGTGTTCAAAAATTAAAGAAGCGTTGACGATACCACAGCAAAGTGTGATCTCTGGACGGGAAAGCTTAAACCCACAATAAATTGCACTCGCTCGCTCGGTCACTTATCGGATGGAAAAAGCGCCAGCCCTGCCTGGTAGAACCGGCGTCAGTCCGGCCAGCACTCAAGCTGCGGCTTTATCGGCGTAAGGATTGCTTGATGATTTGAACTCAATGCGCATCGGCGTGCCCACCAAGTCAAATTCTTTGCGAAAACGCCCTTCCAGAAAACGTTTGTAGGCGTCGGTTACATGCTCAAGCGAATTTCCATGAATAATAATCACCGGCGGGTTCATGCCGCCCTGGTGGGCATAGCGCAATTTCGGGCGAAACATGCCGGAACGTTTGGGGCTCTGAAACTGAACCGCTTCCAGCAACAATCGCGTCAATATTGGCGTCGACATCTTGCAGTTGGCCGCTTTGTACGCCTGCGCAATGGAAGCCCACAGCGGCCCCAGGCCCTGCCTTTTTGTCGCCGAGATCAAATGCATAGTGGCAAACTTCAAGAATGGCAACCGGGTCTCGATCGAGCGTTTAACCAGCTCCCGTTGGTATTCATCCACGGCATCCCATTTATTCACCGCCAGCACCACGGCACGGCCATTTTCAAGAATGTAGCCTGCGATGTGAGCATCCTGGTCGGTAACACCCTGAGTCGCATCAATCAACAGCAGCACGACGTTGGAGGACTCAATGGCTTGCAGGGTTTTGACAACCGAGAATTTCTCAATCGCTTCAAATATTTTCCCGCGCCGGCGCAGACCGGCGGTATCCACCAGTTCAAATCTTTGGCCATTGCGCTCAAACGGCACGGAAATCGCATCCCGCGTTGTTCCTGGCAAGTCAAACGCAACCAGACGCTCCTCACCCAGCCAGGTATTGATCAGGGTCGACTTGCCCACGTTGGGGCGACCGGCTACAGCCAGCTTGATAATGCCAGGGTCGCGTTGATCATCGGTCTCGTCCACATCTTCCAAATGAAGTGGCGCCAGGGCTAAATCCACCAGGGTCTGAATACCTTGCCCATGCGCGGCTGACACCGCATGAACCGCACCGAAACCCAACTCAAAGAATTCAACCAGCTGGGCACCTGCCAGCATGCCTTCGGCCTTGTTCGCCGCCAGCACACAAGGCTTACCGAGACGGCGAAGGTATTTGGCGATCTCGTGGTCCTGCGCCGAAATGCCTTCGCGCGCATCGACCACAAAGATCACAACATCGGCTTCGGCGACGGCCTGCGTCGTCTGTTTCGCCATTTCTTTGAAAATACCACTGGCAGCATCGGGCTCAAAGCCACCCGTGTCGATGACAATGAACTCGTGCTTACCCTGCTTTGCGTTGCCGTAATGACGGTCCCGGGTCAACCCGGCGAAATCAGCCACGATGGCATCCCGCGACTTGGTCAGTCGATTGAAAAGCGTCGATTTACCCACATTGGGTCGACCGACCAAGGCTACAACAGGTTTCATGATCTGGAATCTTGCCGTTACTCGGGCATAAAACCGAAAATGCCACCGTTGCGCGTGACGACCACCAACGTGCCCGCAGCCAGTACCGGCGCAGCAACTACCGCCGAGCCATCGGTTGCGACGCGCGTCAGGGCAGACCCGTCTTCACGCGAGAGCAAATGAACGAGGCCCGCATCATCGCCCACCGCAACCGAACGCCCCACAACCAACGGGGCCGTCAGACTGCGGTAGCGCAGACGCTCAGAGACCCAGGCACGCTCACCGTCGATACGTCGCCAAGCCATGATTTTCCCGTCACTCTCGACGCCATAAACATACTTGTCATCACCATGAACACCCACATAACCAAACGCTGGCTTAGTCCAAAGCAAGGTGCCATTTGCTGCGTTGACACACCCAACAGCAGTTTGAAAAGCACGCGCGCATACCACGTCGCCATCGCGGCTAACACGTCCAACCAAGTCTACCAAGCGCTCGATATCGTTGGTACCGCGTGGTGAGGCAATGGGAGATTCCCACCGAATGACACCATTGGATGGGTTGATGCCGACGAGTCGTCCGGATAATCCCGCCACCAGCGTATCGCCAACGGCCAGCAAGACGCCCGCCTGACGCAGCACCAAGGACTCACCGGGACGCTGCTGAGTCCAGAGTTTGCGCCCCGAAAGACCATCAAAAGCGGTGACCGAGCGATCAGCGGCCAGCACAAAGATGCGCCCACCCGCCACCAACGGGGCCGTAAAACCTTGAGCCGACAGTTTTTGACGCCAAATCTCACGTCCACCATCCAAGACAATCAACTCATTGCCACGCGTGACCACGGCGGCAAATCTGCCATCGCTTCCCACGCCCGCAGCGATCTGGCTACCGACATTGGTGCGCCATAGCTCTGCGCCCGTGCGTGCGTCCAACATGGCCACAACGCCATCTGAGCTGGCTACCGCCACCGTGCCATCGCTCACCTTGACGTCCAGCGGGAAACCGACCAGCCCGACTTTCGAGGTCCATGCGAGACGCACGCCCAGAAGGCCGGCATTGGGCGCCAACTCGGCTGGTTTGGGTTTGTCTTGCGTACTCGCACAACTGATGAGCGAACCCACCATGACCACACCGATGGCCAACTTTGTGGCCGCCGTCAATAGAACATCAATCTTCACTTTGTACCTTCCGATCTCGGCACGATCGCCACAGGTCCAGCGCCAGCATTCATCGCCCCAACAACGCTACTGCTTGCCAACGGATCAACCCCGAGCGAGTTCAATTTAACTTCAACCAAACGCCGGTACTCGGTACGCTCTTCAAAACCTTTAAATGATTTTTCATATTCCGCAATTGCCTCTTTCTTCTTGCCTTGCAGCAACAGGATGTCACCTTTGCGATCTGCCACCAGCGCTTCAAAACTGGAGGGGAATGATCCACTCAACTGTTGCAAGGCCTCATCAAAAGCTTTGGAGTCCATCAACAGGCCTGCCAATCGCAACTTCGCAACGGCTTGGTAACCAGGATCCGAACTCTTGTCCACGACCCAGCCCAACGCCGACTTGGCGGCTTGCGCATTACCCACATCGTAATAGTGCTTGGCTACCAGAAGCCCGGCCTGATGGGCGTAAGTCGTTGATGCAAAACGGTTTTTCATGTCTGCAAAAGCCCGGTCAATTTTTGCCGTGTCTGCCGACGTCACGACACGCTCCACTTCGTCATACATGGCGGCTGCCTGCGTGGCCTGATTGCGCTGCCAATACTGGTAGAAATTCCAACTGGCAAACGCACCCAACACCACGATCAGGGCCCAGCTAATCGCATTGCCGTAACTCTTCCAAAAATGTTTGAGTTGGTCGAGTTGTTCTTGTTCTTCGAGATCTAATTGATTTGCCATGAGTTTTTTTTTGATTAAGTTTGCGATTGTAGGGTGGACGACCAGCCCAGCACGTCTGTTAGCGATTGGCTGACTTGTGCGCCACTGCCATCACGCAGTGATTTAACGGTGACCAGATTCTTGGCTATTTCGTCAGCACCAAAAATAAGGGCAAAACGGGCGCCACTGCCATCGGCGCGTTTGAATTGGGATTTCATGCTACCCATCCCGTCCCCCGAGCTGGTATGCATCTGAACACTAACCCCCGCCGTCCGTAGCGTTTGCAGTGTTTGCAGCACCAAAGGCAAGGCACCGACATCAGGCACGATGGCATAGGCATCGAGCGGTGTCACAACACCGTCCAAACCCTGTTCCCGGATGAGCTCAAGCACCCGATCAACGCCAAGCGCCCAACCCACGGCAGGCGCCGATTTACCTCCCAATTGCTCGATCAAATAGTCGTAGCGACCGCCGGCACAAACCGTTCCCTGTGAACCCAGACGATCCGTTGTGAATTCGAATACCGTGAGGTTGTAGTAATCCATACCACGAACCAGACGTGGATTGACGATGTAGGCAACGCCATTGGCATCCAGAATCGTCTTCAGGGTGTCGAAATGAGCGAGTGACGCCTCGCCCAAGTAATCAAGTGGTCTGGGCGCCGACTCGACCACGGTTTGCATCGCCGGGTTTTTGGTGTCGAGAATACGAAGCGGGTTGCTGTAAAGGCGCCGCTTGGCATCTTCATCCAGCACATCAGCGTAGCGCTCAAAGTGGCTAATCAACGCTTGCCGGTGCGCCAGGCGCTCCTGCGGTTGGCCCAGACTGTTGAGCTCAAGCCGAACGTCCGTCAACCCCAAATCCTTCCACAGCGCCACGGCCAGCAAAATCAGTTCTGCATCCACCTCTGCGCCAGAAAATCCAAGGGCCTCGGCGCCAATTTGGTCAAACTGCCGATAGCGCCCACGCTGGGGCCGCTCATGACGAAACATCGGGCCGATGTAATACAGACGTTTTCCGCCGTCATACAACATGGAATGCTCCACGACTGCCCGCACCACACCGGCAGTTGCTTCAGGTCGCAGCGTCAACAGGTCCCCATTGAGGCTGTCTTCGAAAGAATACATCTCTTTTTCGACAATATCAGTGACTTGACCCAGGCCGCGAATAAACAGCGGTGTGCGCTCCACAATGGGCGTGCGAATGTTCCGGTACGCATAACACGCCATCAAGGCTCGCACTTTGGCTTCTAGCCATTCAACAGCAGCAGAATCAGGTGGCAACACATCGTTCATGCCCTTGATGGCAGTCAATTTTTCCAGCCTGGCGGCAACAGCTTCTTCACTCATGGGCTTAATCAAGACGATTCGGTTGCAGTTTGCACGCCAAAACGTTTTTCAACATAATTTTCAACAATTTTCTGAAATTCTTGCGCAATAGCGTCACCGCGCAAGGTCAAGCGCTTTTCACCATCAATGAAGACGGGCGCCGCAGGGGCTTCCCCCGTACCGGGCAGACTGATGCCAATGTCGGCTTGCTTGCTTTCGCCAGGTCCATTGACGATACAACCCATGACCGCCACCTTGAGCTTTTCCACGCCCGGATATTTTTCACGCCAGACTGGCATCTGGGCTCTCAGATAACCTTCAATCTGCTGGGTGAGTTCCTGAAACGTGGTGCTGGTCGTGCGACCACAACCGGGACAGGCCGTGACACTGGGAACAAATGACCTGAGCTCCAGCGCTTGCAAAATCTCTGCAGCAATCACAACTTCCTGCGTCCTGGATTCGCCCGGCTGGGGCGTCAAGGAGACGCGAATAGTGTCACCGATGCCCTCTTGCAGCAAAATGGAGAGCGCCGTGGCTGATGCCACTGCGCCTTTGGTGCCCATGCCGGCTTCGGTCAAACCCAAGTGAAGCGGGTAGCTACAGCGCTTGGCCAGTTCACGGTAAACGGAAATCAGATCCTGAACACCGCTAACCTTGCATGACAGGATGATCTGGTTTTCATCCATGCCCATCTTGACGGCATGACGGGCCGACTCAATCGCCGAAGTAATTAATGCCTCATACATCACCGGCTTGGCACCCCAGGGCAAGGAACGACGACTGTTCTCATCCATCAAACTCGCCAACAACTCTTGATCCAGGCTGCCCCAGTTCACGCCGATACGAATCGGTTTATCCCATCGCATGGCCGCTTCAATCATCAGTCCAAACTGTTTGTCGCGCTTGTCACCCTTGCCGACATTGCCGGGGTTGATCCGGTATTTGGACAAGGCTTGCGCGCACGCCGGATAGTCAGTCAGCAGTCGATGACCGTTGTAATGGAAATCGCCAATCAGGGGAACATCAATTCCCATGCGGTCAAGTTGCTCGCGAATGTGTGGAACAGCCTGCGCCGCTTCTGGTGTATTCACCGTCAGACGCACCATTTCAGAACCAGCAAGCGCCAATTCCTTGACCTGAATGGCCGTGCCGATGACATCGACCGTGTCGGTATTGGTCATGGACTGAACGCGCACGAGGGCATCACCGCCGACGGTGACCACGCGCGCGTTCCACACCACCCGAGCCTGACGGGACCGCCGCGGCTTGGGTGTCGCAGATTCGATGGGTAATAAAGATTCCACTATTTCACCTCAAACCGAGCCACATTATTTTTTGCAATGCCCGTCAAATCAAAAGGCTTGCCACGGACTTGGACCTCCGTGGCATCAGCCCGGCCAACCA
>DATCIC010000576.1:0-2199 GCA_036508025.1 Rhodoferax sp.
TTGGTCCAGCCGCCAAAGGCTTCGTCGATGGTGAACAGCTTGATCTTGGGCAGTTGTTTGACGTACTTGGCCTGGAACTTCTCGGAGATGGGGCGGTAGAAGTTCTTGCCGGCAATGTCCTGGCCTTCATCGGTGTACAGGTATTCCAGGTAGGCGGTGGCCACGGCGCGGGTGCCTTTCTTGTCCACGTTCTTGTCCACCACGGTCACGGGCGGCTCGGCCAGGATGCTCAGGGACGGGTAGATGATGTCGACCTTGCCGCCGAACTCTTTTTCCAGCAGATGGGCTTCGTTCTCCCAACTGATGAACACGTCGCCCTGGCCGCGCTGGGCAAAGGTAATGGACGAGCCACGCGCGCCACTGTCAAGCACCGGCACGTTGGCATACAGTTTGCCGACGAAATCCTTGGCTTGCGCCTCACCGCCGAGCTTGCGTTTGGCAAATTCCCAGGCTGCCAGGTAATTCCAGCGCGCACCGCCAGAAGTCTTGGGGTTGGGCGTGATCACGCTGACACCGGGTTTGATGAGATCGTCCCAATCGCGGATAGCCTTGGGGTTGCCCTGGCGCACCACCAGCACAATGGTGGAGGTGTACGGTGACGAATTGTGCGGCAGACGCTTTTGCCAGTCGGCCGGAACCCAGTCACCGTTTTTGTGAACAGCGTCAATGTCGCCCGCCAGCGCCAGAGTGACCACGTCGGCCTCCAGGCCGTCGATCACGGCACGCGCTTGCTTGCCCGAGCCGCCGTGGGACTGCTTGATGGTCACGTCCTGACCGGTCTTGGCCTTCCAGTGTTTGGCAAAGGCAGCGTTGAACTCCACATAGAGTTCACGGGTGGGGTCGTAAGACACGTTGAGCAGCGTGAGTGCTTGCTGGGCGCTGGCACCGATGGCGGAACCGGCCAGCACGGCGACTGCAGCGGCGTTGAAAACGCGGCGGGAAATGGATGATGTCTGTGTCATGGTTGAGTCCTCAAGATTCATTGCCAAAGTGCAATGGAGCGAATTCTGGGGGTCAACCGTTGAAACTGGAACTACTGATTTTTCAGTTTCTAATTACCAAATCATCTTTAGACAGTGTCGGGCACAGGGCAGGGTGTACCAGGATGTTCAATTTCCAAAGCCTCGTCCGGCCCGAGTGGCTCCAGGGTGCGCATCTGCTGCGCCAGCACGTCCAGTGTCGCCTCGGACGCATCCTGCCCCAAGGCCGTGCGCGCCAGGATGCGTTCGCGTAACTGCTCGGGCGTGGCCCGCGGCGCCAGAATGCTGAACGCCACGCCGGTGTCTCTGGCTAGTGCACGAAAGGAGTCGCGGTCGGCCCGTCGCAGGAAGGTTGCATCCACAATCACCGACCAGCCCGCGCGCAGCAAGCGGCTGGCCTGCTCACGCAGGTGGCCGTAGGTGCGGCCGTGGGCATCGGCGGCGTAAATGCCCTCGTTCATCGGCGCGCCGCTGCGCTCGGTGCCGCTCAGCCCGAACAGGCGCTTTCGCTCCACATCGGAGCGCAGGCGCAAAGTGCTGGCGCTGGCATCGCTGAGCAGCAACTGGTTTGATGCCACGGACTTGCCGCAACCGGACAGGCCGTGCGTGATCACCAGTCGGCTTGCTGGCGGCGTCATCAAGCGCTCGGCCAATGCGATGTAGGCCAGCGCCTCACTGCCGTCGTCTTGCGTTTGCCGTGTGCGAATCGCCGCCACCTTGGCCCGCACCATGGCCCGGTAAACGCCATAAAAGCGCAGCAGCAAGGCGGCTTCATAGTCGCCGGTGCGGCTCAGGTACTCGTCGATGAACCAGTCAGCCAGGCCGCTCTGCTGGTGCGCGAGCAGGTCAACATAGGTGAAGGCGACTTCGCTGGCGACGTCAATCCAGCGCAGATGGTCGCTGAACTCAATGCCGTCAAACATCCGTACCCGCTCACCAATCAGGACCAGGTTCGCCAGATGCAGATCGCCGTGGCATTCACGCACCCGGCCCGCCTGCTTGCGTGCCTGCAGCAGCGGCGTGAGTTGCGCAAACTGCGCCTCGGTCCAGGCGCGTAAGGCCTTGAGCCGGCCGGGCAAATCCTTTGATGGCAAACCGCCGGCCAGCGCGTCGAAGTTGTCCCGCATCGGCCCGATGACTTGTGCCGGTGCACCAAAGGGTGAGTCTTGCGGCGCCACTGCCGCCGCCTGATGAAAGGCGCTCACGGTGTCGGCCAGAT
>DATCIC010000577.1:0-12599 GCA_036508025.1 Rhodoferax sp.
GCCGTTTCCGGCCGAACACGGCTACCTGGGCCACCCCACCGTGGTCAACAACGTGGAAACCTTTTGCGCCGTGGCCCATATTGCGCAGCACGGCGCCGCAGCCTGGGCCGGCATCGGCACGCCCAAGTCGACCGGCACCAAGATTCACTCAGTGTCGGGCGATTGCGAGCGCCCGGGCCTGTACGAGTACCCGTTGGGCACCCGCGTCAGCCAGATATTGGCGGACTGCGGCGCACGCGACACGCAGGCGGTGCAGGTCGGGGGGCCGTCCGGCGTCTGTCTGGCGGCCAATGAATTTGAGCGCCGCATCGCCTTTGAAGACGTGCCGACTGCGGGCGCTTTCATGGTGTTTGACCGCTCGCGCGACATGTTCGAGGTGGCGCGCGGCTTTGCGCATTTTTTTGCGCACGAGAGTTGCGGCTTCTGCACCCCGTGCCGGGTTGGCACCGCCTTGCTGGTCAAGCGCATGGACAAGCTGGCCGGTGGCCATGGCTCAGGCGACGACCTCGACGTGTTGTTCGAACTTGACCGCCTGCTGCACAGCACCACCCATTGCGGCCTGGGCGCGAGCGCCTGCAACCCCTTGCGCGACACCGTGCTGAAGTTCCGCCCGGCCTACGAGCGGCGCCTGCAATCGCTCAATTTTGAGCCCGGCTTTGACCTCGACGCCGAGCTTTCCATCGCCCGGCGCATGACCGGGCGCGACGACGCGGGTGCGCATTTGTAAGTGGGGGTGTGGCCGGTCAGTGTCAAACCGCCGCAGGGCGTTGACGTCATTTACTCATTGAGAATCACGCAGTCCCGCCATCGCTTATCGTCGCACCTTCGTCCAATGGTCGGAGTTCAGCCAGCAAAGTCTCAGGCGCAATGTCTTGCTCGTTCGGCCATGTGACGGCCCCAAACTCGATGCCCACCCGGTTGAAATAATGGATATTTTTCAACTCACGGAAAACACCTCGTTCCAAATAGGGGTTCATATCGAACACACCTTTTCGACCATCCGCAACTTCGACATAAATACGATAGTCGGAAAGTGGTTTGACAACTTTTACATCCCAGTACATGGCAGCCTCACAGCGGTGGAATTTTGTAGGGATTTTCGCCACTGACAGCCAGCTCCCAATCGGCCATCAACTCATCACGGTGCAACTCAATCCATGCCTGCACCAAGCGCAACTGCTTACGCGGCAACTAGCCGCCGAGTAACTCGCCGTCAATAATTCCAATTGATGCCTCAAATTCAGCGTACTTGGCATGGATATGGGGCAGGTTGTGGTGCTTGTTGTCGATTAAATACAGGCGAATGATGATCCCGTAAAACATGCAAATGATGGGCATGATTTGCGCTCTCTATCAAGGGTTGATGGCATTGCTGGTGTGTGGTGTAGCTTATCCGATCAGTTGGCATTCTGGAATCACAAACCACCTTACCCCCGCACCTTGACCGTAGCCGCTACCGCCAGCGCCAGCACCACATCGCACACGGTTTTGCGGTTGGCCACCGACAAAGTCACGTACTTGGCCAGCATGTCGCGGTCTTGCATCGTCAGGGCCGACGCATCTGTATTTGAGTCCTGCAACTTGTTGGCCGGTGCCAAGGTTCCAAAACGCAGTTCGTCGGCACTCACGTGCAACCACTCGGCCAGCACGCGCAGCTTGTCTTGCATGGGGATGGATTTGCCGAGGAGCCAGTTGCGGGCAGTGTGCGACGTGATGCTCTTTCCCCAATAACGCAGGTTGAACTCGTTGGCAACAAGAGTGGGCGATGGTCGAATGCCCACACCCTTAAGCGCCGTACGCAGCCGATCGGCAAATTGTTCGTTTTCAAGGACCTTGGATGCTTTTGACATGCATCACAAAGTAGATTGAAGCCGATTGTGAATTTCGATAAATATTCAAAATAATGGTGAATATCGATTACATTCAGACACAAACAAGCCTCCGCAACAGGGGAATCGAAACAGAGGAAAGTTTGATGCAGTTCCTGTCAGTTAATCCAGACCACTTGATGTGGCTGTTCAGTGCCGCCGTTTTGGGCGCGGCCCATTTTTTTAACCCGTGCACACCAAGTCACGACGGGCATCATCCAATCACCAGCACCTCAAATTCAGGCTGACCATATAACGCGCGATCCTGGATCGCTTTGTGCCGACGGCGGTAGAGAACCGGATCACCCATTCGTTGGAAGCCCTGCCTGGATGGCATACAGGGCATAAGAAGAATCAAGACCATCACAACCCACAACTGAACCTCAAACATGAAATACCCAACTCTCCTGGCCTTGACCCTGTCTACTGCTTTTCTTGCTGCTTGCGGCGGAGGCGGTGGCACGTCCGCTCCAACGGGACCAGTAGCTTCAACACTCTCTTTCCCATTGCAGAGTGGCTACAAAGCTATTCTTGCAAGTGGACTTACGAAAAACTTCACGGTTTCTGGCACTTGCACGGGGTCAGGAAGCAAGAGTTCATCACCCGCCACGACAGCTGCAACGTTTGAAGGTGTAGCGGGATTGTCTGCAACTGCCACATTGACGATATCCCTCACCAACTGCACGCCGACGTCAATCGCACAGTCTTCTACTGCCTACTTCACCAGTAATTACGTTCCACTTGGCTTTAACAGTATCGGCGTCAACTATGGCGTGTATCTGACCGCGCCCACCATACCTACGTCAGTTACCGTCGGTGGAACAGGGACGTATGGGACGCAAACTCTGTACACGAACAGTACAAAAGCGACGGGCAACGGTACTGCCGTCCAAAGCTACGTCATTGAAGCAGACACTTCAAGCACTGCAATTGTGAATTTGATCTCAAAACTCTATAACGCATCCGGCACATTGACTGCAACTGAGCAAGACCGCTTTCGAATTGATGCTGCCGGTACTTTGACGCCTACTTCAATCGACATCCAGTATGCAAATGGTTCGACCAATCACTTGGTTTTAACTTTCTAACTGACTGATGTTTTGCGGGATTCATTGGTTACAGAAAATCCTTTTTCTCCCGCATGGCCGCCAGCGCAAACCCGGTTGGCTTCCACGAAGCATTCGGTCGATCGAGGTGACACTAACTGGCTTCGCTCAAAAATAATTAACAAAACTCAGAGGTTACCCATGGCGATTCACGCCAAACATCCCCTATTCCGGTCAAGCGGGCTGGCAGCCGGTCTTTCGACCAATACCAATCTAACTTTACAGACCGCCGACTCGTCGTCTGGCGCCTGCCTCCAAACGGTTCGCTTTGGACGTCAATGAACGGCCGCAGCGTTGCCTGAGTCACCTCGGCCAATACCCATTCGCTGGGACCCCTGCCGGGATGGCATGCAGGGCATAAAACGAAGCAAGACCATCGCAACCAACTTTAGAAATGGAAGTCGTATGTTTCGCAGTATTTTTTTAAGCACGTTAGCTGTCACGATGGTTGGATGTGCAACACGGCCGGAAAGCATTTCTGCATCCTTTGTATCCCATGAAAAATATATGGGCCAAGGGTGCACGCAATTAACCGACAGCATGTCAGATGCACGAGCCAAATTATCAGAGTATTCAAAGATGCAAGACACCAAAGCGAATGTTGATGCCGCGACCGTTCTTCTTGTATTGGTGCCAGTGAGTAAGCTATCTGGAGATCATGCGGGTGACGTAGCCAAGTACAAGGGCGAGGTTGAGGCAATAGAAACAGCGCAAATTAAAAGTGGCTGCAAAAAAGCTGCTTAGAAAAAAGAAGCCTGGGGTCAGGTCTTGCACTGCAGCATTTGATGTGTGCCGGCCGCTACTACACTGGGGATGAGGGTCAGATTCCAATTAATTTGCATCTGATCCCAACCCCTCTCGATAAAACCAAATAAAGCGGCCTCGTGCCGCTTTATTTATATCAAATCAGGCTGTAGCCCCCGCACAGAATGCGCAAGCGGCTATAAAACTAATAGCATAAAGCAAAATCAGTGCCTGCTCAACGTTGTTGCCAAAAACACCGCTGGCATCAGGATCGGTATCTCATGCCATGGGTGCAAGACGAGTAAATCGGCATCGCTCGACACCAAGGTCGCCGCTTGGCAATTCAGGGCCCGCTGTCGGTCATTCATCGCGGCTCATTCACCATGCGCACCACGTCCTCGTCGGTCAGCGCGCGTGCAGCGGGCGTGAGTTTTGCATCGGCCTTGGCAAAGTAGGCTTCAAACGCCTCCACTGCGGTACCGCGCTTGCGGCGGGCGTCCTGCAAATCCTGCATGTCTTGCGGCGAAACAATGAACGCAGCCGTGCGCCCATGCCGGGTGATGGTGACCGGCTCGCGCTGTACGGTATCAAGCAACTGGCCAAAACGATTTTGGGCTTCCACAGAGGTGACGGTGATCATGGCCTGACTCCTTTGAAACTAGCTAACATGTACAGTATAGCCAAATTCCAGTCTGGAAATCACCAAGGCGCTGGCTTGCTGGTGACTGGGTGTGAGGCGGTAATGAGGAGCAGATTCCAATTGTTCTAAATCTGATCCCGGACGCCCTCGAAGAACCAAAATAAAGCGGCCACATGCCGCTTTATTTATATGACATCAGGCTCTAGCCACCATGCAGAAAGCGTAGGCCGCTAGTATTTTCAGAGCATCGTGGCGCGCCAACCATCGCCGGGAAAGCTCACCCCGGGACAATTTCCACGGATGCCAAATCGTGGCTTACGAGTGATTCAATAATCACATCCCGGTTATCAATCAGCACCTTCAGTGAGAACCCATAGACTACCATCCCTTATGAACTTGTTTACATCGCTGATCTACCTGACTGCGCTTCACCAGCACAAGCACTTCGGGCGCGCCGCTGAAGCCTGTCACATCACCCAGCCCGCCTTGTCCAATGCAATTCGCGCTCTGGAAGAAGAGTTTGGTACCGCCATTGTCAAACGAGGTCGCGCGTTTCAACGCTTCACGCCCGAGGGTGAGCGTATCTTTGTCAGTGCCCAGCGGATGCTGCACGAACAGAAACTGCTGCAACAAGATCTCAAAAACGCGGTCGGTCATCCCACAGGCACCCTGACGCTGGCTGCGGTGCCCACGGTGATACCGATTGCTGCACGATTTTCCGGGGTGTTGCAGGCCCGCCATCCGGGTCTTTCACTGGTCTTATGGGCGATGAGTTCGTCTGATATTGAGGCTGGTCTGCAGGACCTTTCGCTTGATCTTGGATTTGGCTTTACCGACCGATTACAGGTAAAGGCCACAAAATTGACAGCCATTCATCAGTACACCGAACGTTATTTTTTATTGCGCCGGAAAGCCCAACCCGCAAGGAAAGGCTTGAGCGCCAAGATGCGCCCGATGTCGTGGCAAGCCGCAGCGCAATTGCCACTGTGCCTGTTGACACCGGACATGCACAACCGAGCCATTGTGGAGGACGCTTTCAGACAAGCTGGCGTTGTCATCAAGCCAGTGATTGAGACCAATTCCATACTGGCCCTGGGCATGACGGTGTTGGCGGGTGAAGTCAGCAGCATTTTGCCCGGGGCGCTGGTCAACGCGCTCCGCGGCTATTCTGAACTGGAGGCCGTGCCTTTGAGCGCGCCGGAGGTGTTGACGCCGATAGGATTCATGTACTCGTTCAGTGATCGCCCATCACATGCGCTTCGTGCTGCGCTTGACATGGCCGACGACCCTACTTGGTTGCAGCACGTCGCATCGCATGCCAGTTTGCCTTAATCAGAATGGCCCAGACCTCAAGTCCCCGTGCGGTGACCTGAATCGGGTTGAACATAGGGTAAACCCTTAGATGTCATAAGGCGTCTGTATCGGGTCATGTTCATTAACAATTGGACCAAAGCTGACCTTTCGTTGACACTCCCCGCCACCCGCAACCAGCGGGCGCAAACCACAGGAGACAATGTGTCAACCCTATCGACCCATCTTAAAGTGAACGCGGCAACTGCCGGCGCCCCGGGCTTCCAAATGCCGCTTGCCAGTGGCGCGGATGTGAACACGGCCCCCAATCGCTGGCTCGTGGCCATCATGGGCACGGTACTGCAACTGGTTCTGGGTACGATTTATTCGTGGAGCTACTTTCAAAAACCGTTGATGACCTATGCGGGCTGGAATAACCAGCAAGTGGCCTGGATTCTCTCTTTGGCCATCTGCTTTCTTGGTCTTTCCGCTGCCGTTGGCGGTGTTTTATTGCCCAAACACGGTCCTCGCAAACTGGCGGTCGCTGGTGCACTGCTTTATGCGCTCGGCTGGGCTATCGGTGGTTTTGCCTTGGTGAGCAAGAATCTGCCTCTGCTGTATGTGGGTCTCGGCGTGATCGGTGGTATCGGGCTCGGGCTCGGTTACGTGACCCCGGTGGCAACCGCCGCCAAGTGGTTTCCAGATAAGAAGGGTTTCATTACCGGCATGGTGGTCATGGGCTTCGGCTTCGGCGCTCTGCTCATGAGCAAGGTCATTGGCCCGTTTTTGCTGGATATTTGCTCGGTGACCGACAACGGCGTGACCACCGTTGTCTGGCCTACCGTGTTCTATTACATGGCCTTTGCCCTTGGTATTCCGGGCGTGATTGCCGCCTACTTCTTGCAAAACCCGCCAGTTGGCTACGCTCCGCCCGGATGGCATGGTTCGGCCGCAGCCAAGGCAGATGACCATGACGAAAACGTCACGCCGAGTGAGTGTGTGAAGTCCGGTCGTTTCTGGTTGATGTGGTTTGTCTTCTTTTGCAATATCACCGCCGGCATTATGTTCGTCGGCTTCCAGTCGCCACTGATCCAGGACTTGTTCAAAGTGACCGATCCAGGCATGACGGCTGCGGCCTTGGCTGCCGCGGGTGGCACGCTCATCGCCATCAGTTCGGTGTTCAACGGCATGGGGCGTTTCTTTTGGGGCAGCCTGTCCGACAAAATTGGCCGTATCCAGACCTTCCGTGCCATTCTGGCTTCGCAGATTGTGGTGTTCTTGCTCATGACGCAAGTCACCAACCCGTACATCTTTGGTGCCCTGGTTTGTTACGTTCTGCTTTGTTACGGCGGCGGTTTTGGTACTGCGCCGTCGTTTGTTCTGACCGTGTTTGGTAACAAGGTCATGGGTGTGGTCTATGGCTGCCTGTTGACGGCCTGGGCCATGGGCGGCTTGATCGGACCGCAAATTGTGGCCATCATCAAAGACAACCTCAAGGACGATCCCACCCGGGCCGCCAGTCTGATCTTCCTGATTGGCGCCGGCTTCCTGGCAGCCGGGGTGCTGGTGTCCTTTGCTCTCAACAACAAACCGTTCGTCAAGAAGGCTTAGGTCCAATTGAAGCACGGAGCCGCTCAATGATCACCGAACATATTCTTCAGCGTATTGACACGCTGGCGGCCCGTTACCCGAAGCGTGAATCCGCCTTGTTGCCTTCTCTCGATTTGGTGCAGCGAGAAAACAACAACCAGCTGTTCAAGGAAGACGCCCGGCAGGTGGCTGCGCGTCTCAAGGTCTCCCGCAGCAAGGCGCATGGTGTTGCGACTTATTACACGATGATCAATAAGGCCCCGGTGGGCAAGTATCACCTGCAGGTCGATACCAATGTGCCGGGCATGCTGATGGGGGCTGACGAAATTCTCGCCCATCTGGCGCAGAGCCTGGGCATTGCGGTCGGCGAAACCACCGCCGATGGCCTCTTTACGCTCTCCCAGGTCCAGGACCTGGGTGCCTGTGGCACTTGTCCGGTGATTCAGGTCAACGACAATTATCACGAGTCGATGACGATCGCCAAGACCGACGCACTGATTGCTGCGTTAAAAAAAGGTGAAATGCCCGCCTCGGAGCCCGTCAATCACGTCGGCGGCGAACGCACCGTCTTGTTGAAGCGCCGCTTAACCCCGAATGCCACTGCACTGGCGACCTATCAGGCTGATGAAGGCTATGCAGCCTTGGCCAAGGCGCTGGCACAAACGCCGGCCGAGGTGGCCGATGAAGTCAGGCGCGCTGTGTTGCGAGGTCGTGGTGGAGCCGGTTTCTCGGCTGGAACCAAGTGGAGCTTTTTGCCGAAAGACGATCCGCGTCCGGTGTACCTGATTGCCAACGCCGACGAAGGCGAGCCGGGCACCTTCAAGGATCGCCAGATCATGGAGTACGACCCGCACCTGCTGGTCGAGGGGATCGCCATCGCGGCCTACGCCTTCGGCGCCAAGAAAGCCTTCATCTACATTCGTGGCGAATTTCGCTGGATTTCTTTCATTCTCGAAAAGGCCATCGAAGAAGCCAAGGCGGCCGGCCTGCTGGCGCATGTCGATATCGTCGTGTTTTTAGGCGCCGGTTCTTACGTTTGCGGCGATGAGACGGCGCTCATTCAGTCGTTGGAGGGCGGGCGTGGCACGCCGCGTCTGAAGCCACCGTTTCCTGCCAGCAAAGGCCTGTATGGCTGTCCGACCATCGTCAATAACGTCGAAACGCTGGCCTGCTTGCCTTTCATTCTCAACCATGGTGCCGAAGGGTTTCGCGCGATAGGCAGTTCCACCGGCTATGGTCCGAAGATTTTTGGTATCAGTGGCCACGTGCATCGACCGGGTGTCTATGAGTTCCCGCTCGGTACGCCGCTGGCGACCATTCTTGACGCCGCCGGTGGCGTCAAAGGCCAACTCAAAGGGGTCATCGTTGGCGGCTTGTCCGCACCCATTCTGAAGCCCGATGAGCTCAACGATTTGAAAATGGATTACGACTCCTGTGCCGCCGCCGGGACCGTGCTCGGTTCGGCCGGCATCATGGTGGTCAGCGACACAGTCTCCATTCCGGAACTGGCGCTGCGCACCATCAAGTTCTATGCCCACGAGTCCTGTGGCCAGTGCACACCCTGCCGTGACGGCTCGGTTGCCATCCAGTGCCTGATCGAGAAATTGCTGGCGGGCCAAGGCCAGGCGCAGGACATTGATCGCATCATTGCCCTGACCCATACCATCGCCGGTCTGACGATCTGTCCGTTAGGGGAGGCATTCTCACTGCCTATCCGTGCGATGGTCAGCAAGTTTCGTAACGAATTTGAAGCGTTGCTGCGCTCATAAGGAGCATCACCATGCAAATCACGATCAACGGCATCGCGTGCGAAGCCAAAGCGGGCGCCAACGTTCTGCAAACCGCCCGGGATAACGGCCTCTACATTCCCTCGCTCTGTTACTACCCCCGCTCCGGGACGGCCGGCAAGTGCCGGGCTTGCGTCGCCGAAGTCGATGGCATGCGTGGTTTGCAAACGACCTGCACCACTCTCGTTAAGGAGGGCATGACGGTTCGCACCGACACCGAGAAAGCGGTGGCGGCGCAAAAATTGGTCATTGATCTGCAGTTGTCCGTTGGCGACCATGATTGCCTGTCCTGCCAAAAAAATGGCGACTGTGAGCTGCAAACTGCCGCTCACTTTCTCGGCATCAAGAAGCCGTCGTACCTGGTGGATCCGGTGCAGCGCGAGCGGTGCCGTGACACCAGTTCAGAGTCCATCATCCTCGATGCCAGCAAGTGTGTGAAGTGTGGCCGCTGCGTTGATGCCTGTAACAAGGTGGTCATGCACGAAGTGCTCAGTTTCGGCGGGCGCGGCCATGACATACGGGTCATCTGCGATGACGATCTACCGATGGGCGAATCGTCTTGCGTGCGCTGCGGTGAATGCGTACAGGTTTGCCCGACTGGCGCCCTGGTCACGCGGGCTGCAGAGGGCAAAGCGCGCACCTGGGAGCTGAAGAAAACCCGTACCATTTGCGTTTACTGTGGCGTTGGATGCAATATTGACGTCGTCACCAAGGGCAACAAAATACTTTACGGCCTGGGCTCGCAGGAGAACTGGCAGGACTTACCCAACCAGGGCAGCCTGTGCGTCAAAGGCCGGTTTGGTCTGGACTTTGTCAATAGCCCCGAGCGACTGACGACGCCGCTGATTCGCAAGGACGGCAAACTGGTGCAAGCCAGCTGGGAAGAGGCGATGGCTGCCGCTGCTGCCGGGCTGCAGAAAGTGATGGCCAAGGATGGCGCGCAAGCCGTCGGCTGCTTGAGTTCGGCCAAGGTCAGCAACGAAGAAAACTACGCCATGATGCGCTTCGCCCGAGGCGTGTTGAAGACCAACAACATCGACCATTGCGCCCGTCTTTGCCACGCATCAACCGTTGCCGGTCTGGCTGCCACCTTGGGTTCTGGCGCCATGACCAACAGCATGCAGGAAGTGACGAAGTCTAAAGTCATTCTCATCACGGGCAGCAATACCACCTGGTGTCATCCGGTGTTTGGGGGCATGATTAAAAAGGCGGCCAAGGAAAACGGCGTCAAGCTGATCGTTGTTGATCCGCGTGAAATCGACTTGGCCAAGGTGGCTGACATCCATATTCGCCAAAAGGGTGGCAGCGACGTGGCATGGCTGATGGCGATGCAAAAGATCATCATCGACAACGGCTGGCACGACCAGGCCTTCATCGATGCACGCTGCGAAGGCTGGGACGCGTACTACCAGAGCCTGCAAGCCTACACACCTGAGGTCGTTTCGGCGATCACCGGCATTTCCGGGGATGACCTTTACGCCATGGCCCGGCTCTATGCCACGGGTGGGCGGGCCGCCATTTATTTCAGCATGGGCATCACCCAGCACTCGCACGGCGTTGACAATGTCAAGGCCATTTCCAATCTGGCGTTGATCACGGGCAATCTGGGTGTCGAAGGCGGCGGTATCAATCCGCTGCGCGGCCAGTCCAATGTGCAGGGGGCCTGCGACATGGGCGCACTGCCCAATGTTTTCTCCGGTTATCAGCCGGTGGGCGACGCTGGCGTGCGTGAGAAATACGCCAGGGCCTGGGGCATCGATGCGTCAACGATGGACCCTGAAAACGGCTTGCCGGTCACAGAGATGATTGACCAGGCCGGTGAGCAGATCAAGGCGCTTTACATCATGGGTGAAAACCCGATGATGGCCGACCCGAATTTGCGCCATGCCGAAGAGCAACTGAAGAAGCTCGATTTCATCGTCGTGCAGGATATTTTCCTGACTGAAACTGCGCAACTGGCCGATGTTGTGTTGCCTGCGGCATCCTTCGCGGAAAAGCTGGGCACCTACGTCAATACGGAGCGACGTGTCCAGATTGGCCGCCCGGTGATCGACCCACTGCCCGGTGTGCGTCAGGATTACGAAATCATTGCCGACCTGGCGGCACGATTCGGGGCTGTCGACTTCCCGGCAACACCGCTGGCGCTGTTCAATGAAATGCGCATGGTGACACCTTCCTACCGGGGCATGACCTATGCCCGTCTGGAGAAAGTCGGACTGCGCTGGCCCTGCCCAACCGAGGATCATCCGGGGACGCCGATCTTGCACAAGGAACGGTTCACCCGTGGCCTGGCGCTGTTGGCTGCGCTCGATTACCGTCCGTCCATGGAACTGCCGTGTGGCGAATACCCGCTGCTGTTGTCGACGGGCCGTCTGCTGGAGCACTACCACACCGGCAGCATGACGCGTCGCTCCTACACGCTCAACACCCTGGTGCCCGACGGCGAGGTTGAAATCCATCCCGACGACGCCGCCAGACTGGGCGTTGGGCATGGCGAAATGGTGCACGTAGAAACCCGCCGTGGCAAGGTCAAAACGCGAGCCAACGTCACCACCCGCGTCGATAAGGGTGCCTTGTTCATGGCTTTCCATTTTGCCGAAGCCCCGGCCAACCGGTTGACCAATGACGCGCTCGATCCGATCGCCAAGATTCCCGAATTCAAGGTCTGCGCTGCGCGTCTTGAACGCGCATCTTGAGGACTACAAAATGAGTTTTGAAGAAACAGGAAAGCTGTTCAATATCGCCATCGCGCGCGAAATTGAAGCCAATGACTTTTACGCCAAGGCGGCAAAGACGGCTCTGGACGCCAGTGTGCGTGCCATACATGAAGACCGAACAACGGGCCATGGAGTTTTACGCGGGCATGGCCACCAAGTGTGCTGATGTCGAACTGAAGGGAATTTTTCAGAGCCTGGCGGATATGGAGGCGGGCCACAAGTGCCGTCTTGAAGCGCTGTTCGTTGATATTGGGTTTCCGGAATCCTTCTAACAAAACCAGGCTCATTCACGGCAGCGGTGATGATGTGGTGTCCATGAAGTCGGCGCCGCATTATTTATAACAAATCAGCCTCCAGCCCCCGTGTCATAAGCGCAAGCAGCTATCATTTCAATATCAACGTGGGCGGTAACGCGCGCTGATGCGCGGCGCATAGGCAGGGCGCCGGGTCTGATGATTCAAGCCCCCCGCATCGTTCACTTCCTGCATCATCAGTTCTCTGGCAAGGTGCGATACCATGTTGGCGGCGCCTGACGCTTGACAGGTATCTGTCGGTGGCGCATGACCGGCCTGCGCCAAGGCCGGCACACTTCTGGAGAAGCGCACATGGTTGACAACGTGGACGGCGCACAGGACCCGTCAATTTTCTCGCTCGACGGCGACGACCTGCCGTTCGCGGCTGGCGAGACCATTTTGCAGGCCGCCACGCGCGCCGGGCGCTACATCCCGCACCTGTGCTGGCACCCGGACTTTGCGGCGCATGGCTCATGCCGGATCTGCAGCGTCAAGGTGAATGGCCGCGTCGGCGCCGCCTGCACCGTGCAAGCGGCGGCCGGGCTGGAGGTCGAAAGCAATACG
>DATCIC010000578.1:0-5981 GCA_036508025.1 Rhodoferax sp.
CTACCTGGAGATGACCGGCTATGCCGGTGCGCTGCGGCTCTAGGCCAGGCAGCACAACATCAATGCGCCCCAACGGCAGCATCGACATGGCCGCCTGAACCGCCAGCGAGTTTGGGCCGTGCCAGCCACACTACCGGGATCAACAGCAGAAAAATCAACGCCGACGCAAAAAATACATCGTTGATCGCCAACATATAAGCCTGCTGATCAATCAGCCGGTTGACCTGCGCCAGCGCCTGCTCAAGCGTCAGCCCCGCGCTGCGCATACCGGCCAGCACCTGCGTGGCAGTGGCGTTACCTTGGTGGATCGATTCAGCCAATTGCGCGTGGTGCATGGCGGCACGGTCTTGCCAGACGGTGGTGGCAATCGACGTGCCAAACGATCCCGCCACAATCCGCACAAAACTCGACAAGCCGGAGGCAGCGGGGATCTTGTCGGGCGCAATGCCTGACAACAGGATGACCGACAAGGGGATAAAAAAGAACGCCATCGCGATCCCCTGAATGATCGTCGGCAGCATCATGGTGCCAAAGTCGGCCTGGGTGTTGAAGTGCGAGCGCATCAACAGCACCACCGCAAACACCACAAACGCAAAACTGGCCAGCCAGCGCGGATCGACCCGATTCACGTTTTTGCCCACGATCGGCGACAGCACGATGGCGAACAGGCCCACCGGCGCCAGCAACATGCCCGCATCAATCGACGGGTAGCCCATGAACTGCTGCAGCCACAAGGGCAGCAAAACCACATTGCCAAAAAACAAACCGTAGCCAACCGCAATCGCCAGCGTGGCAGACCAGAAGTTGCGTCGCTTGAACAGGCGCAAATCGACCACCGGATGTTCTGCGGTGAGCTCCCAGGCCAGAAAAATAGCACAGCCCACCAGCGCCACCAACCCTAAGCCGACCACTTCAGGTGAATGAAACCAGTCCAACTCCTTGCCTTTGTCGAGCATGATCTGCAAGGCGCCAACCCAGATCACCAGCAGGCCCAAACCGACTGAGTCAATCGGCAATTTGCGTATGACGCTTTCGCGCTTGTGGTAAATACGCCAGACCATAAAGGCTGACAGCAGACCAAAAGGAATGTTGATATAGAAGATCCACGACCAGTTGATGTTTTCGGTAATCCAGCCGCCCAGCAGCGGACCCACTACCGGCGCCACCAGCGTGGTGATGGCCCACAAGCCCATTGCCAGGCCCGCCAGCGCGGGCGGGTAGCTCGACAGCAGCAAGCCCTGCGACAACGGAATCATCGGCCCCGCCACAAAACCTTGCATGACCCGGAAGATGATCAGCATGGTCATGTTGGGTGCCAGTCCACACAGCCAGGAGCTCAGCACAAACAGCAAGACGCTGGTGATGAACAGGCGCACCTGGCCAAAACGCTGCGACAGCCAGCCGGTGAGCGGCAAGGCAATGGCGTTGGCGACGCCAAAGCTGGTGATGACCCAGGTGCCCTGGTTGGCGCTCACCCCCAGATCGCCGGCAATGGCCGGCAGCGACACGTTCGCAATCGACGAGTCGAGCACGTTCATGAAGGTCGCCAAAGAGACGGCGATGGTGCCCCACAGGCGGGCCGAACCTTGCAGCGGTGGCGGGTTGAAAGGCGTGGCAGTGCTCATGCGCGACTCCGCTTAGTTGCGCGTCATATCAACTGTGCCCCAGATTGGCGGCGACAATTTTTTGCACCTCTTGCGTGGCGCCCCGCTCAAGGGCTTCATAAACAGCAGTTTGCACCAGCGCGGCATCACGCGGCGCATCGGCCAGCATCTTGCCGTCCTGTCTGGTTACATCGACCGTGGCGATCATCGACAGACCAACTCGCAAGGGGTTTTTTGCCAGCTCGCCGGCGTCCAGCGCCACCCGCACCGGTACGCGCTGCACCACCTTGATCCAGTTCCCGGTCGCGTTTTGCGCCGGCAGCAGGGCAAAGGCGGCGCCGGTCCCCATGCCCAGACCGCTAACCACGCCCTTGTAGGCCACTTTTTTGCCGTACAGATCGGCCGTCAATTCGACGCTCTGACCAATGCGGATATGGCGCAGCTGGACCTCCTTGAAATTGGCATCAACCCACAATTGCTGGGGAGCAATCACGGACATCAAGGGTGTACCCGCCGCCACGCGCTGGCCCAACTGCACACTGCGCCGCGCCACAAAACCGTCCACTGGCGAGGGCAAAACGGCCCGCTCTTTAGCCAGCCAAGCCTCACGCACTTTGGCAGCAGCCACTTGCACGCTCGGGTGCTGTTCGACGCTCACGCCTTCGGTCATGACCTGGTTACTGGCCAGTTGTTGGCGGGCGGTGGCTACCCCCGCCAGAGCCGAGGCCATCGCACTCTTGGCGTTGGCCAGTTGAGTCTGGCTGTGGTTGAGTTCTTCTTTGGACACCGCGCCATCGCCCGCCAAGGATTGGCGGCGGTTCAGGTCATCGGTGGCACGCGCAATTTCGGTTTGGGCCTTGACCACGTCAGACTCGCGCAGACTGATTTGGGCCTGCAAGCTTGCGTTGTTGGCATACAGCGTGCGCACTTGCCGCACGGTCTGCGCCAGATTGGCTTTGGCTTGATCGAGCGCCAGTGCGGCATCCGCCGGGTCAAGCTTGACCAAGGGTTGTCCGGCTTTGACCCAGTCCGTGTCATCGGCCAGGATGGCGACCACCGTACCGCCAATTTGAGGCGTGATCTGGACCACGTTGCCCTGGACATAGGCGTTGTCGGTCGATTCGAAATGGCTGGCCACCAGCCATTCGTAGGTGGCCCAACCCAGTCCCACGATGACAACGACGCCAGCAATGGCGCTCAAGGCCTTTTTACGCGCTGGGTTGCCCGCAGCATACTGGGGAGCGACGAGATTTTGAGGTGCGGTCATGGTGTGAAAGAGTCAAAAATGGCTGTTATTTATTTCTGTGCGGTAGCGGCAGGCAACTCGGCGCGATAACCGCCGCCCAACGCACGCATCAGCGAAACCTGGGTGTCGCGTGCGCGAGCGATCAAGTCAATGCCTTGGCGGCTTTGACTCAACACCGCAGTCTCGGCGGCCAGCACACTGAGCAAGTTACCCAGTCCGGCCTCATAGCGCCGCGTGGCGATGGCATAAGCGTGCTCTGCGGAGTCTTGCGCCGCGCGCTGCTCGGTCTGCTGACGCGTGACGGCTTGCGTGGAGGCGAGTTGATCGGCCACATCGCGCACGGCATCAATCACGGCGGCGTTGTAGCTCTCGATGGCAGCGTCCAGATCAGCCGTTTTGCCACGCAAATTGGCACGCAAGCGACCCCCGTCAAAGAGCGGCAAACGCAGTGCCGGGCCCACGCCCCATTGCTCGCTGCCCGCGCTGAGCAAGCGATCCAGCCCAATGCTGGAGAAACCGGCAAAAGCGACCAGATTGACATTGGGATAAAACTGGCTCTTGGCACTGGCGACGTCCTGACTGGCGGCCTCGACGCGCCAGCGGGCCGCAGCAATGTCAGCGCGACGACCCAACAGGTCGGCGGACACGGTCGTAGGAACTACTGTTTTTATAGCTGCTTGCGAAGGCAGGACGAGGGCTAGAGCCCTATTTGGCTGTCCAATCAGCGCAGCCAAGGCATGCGTGGTCAACGTGATCTGCTCTTGCAGGGCTTCGATCTGTAGTCGGGCATCGGGCAAAGTGCCTTCGCTCAGGCGCAATTCAAGCTGCGTATCGAGCCCGGCGTCCAGACGCTGCTGCACCAGCCGCAGCACCTGCGTGCGTTGCGCCAGCAGGCGCTGCGCCAACGCCAGTTGAGCGTGCAGCCGTGCCAGTTGAAAGTAGTTGCGCGCCACCGTGCTGGCCAGCAGTGTGCGGGCCGCAGCGGCATCCGCTTGGGCGGCGCGCGCGCTGCCCAAGGCTGCTGCAAGTGCGGCGCGGTTCTTGCCAAAAAAATCGAGCTCCCAGTTGCCACTGAGTTGCGCAGTGCCGGTTTCAGCGATTGAACCGGCGAGGGGCGGCGGAATCATGCCGTTGGCGGTGAATTTTTGACGCGTGGCGTCAACGCCTGCGCTGAGCTGCGGCCCATTGGCTGCCTCTGTGGCAGCGGCACCGGCTTGTGCGCGGGCGAGCCGGGCCTGCGCAATTTTGAGGCTGGGGTTGGCTGCCAAGGCCTGATCAATCAAGCCATTCAGTTGTTCATCACCCAACTCGCACCACCATTGGGCGTTGGGCGTGACACTGGCGCTGGATTGAATGGGCAAACCCAGCGACGCAGCATCGCGCAGCGCAGCTTGCGGCCCGATCTCTTGCATATTGGCACAAGCCGACAGGCCCAGAACGACGAAGGCCGCCCATGCGGATCGGCTGAAGCGTCTGCGCGCGATTTCAAAATCACGGTGCATCTGGGTCTCCTGAAATGGTCTGGGTCGGGGCTAAGGTCTGTGTCTGTGCTTGAGTCTGCGCGTTGTCCAGGATGCGCCGCAAAAAGCCCCTCAAGGCTTCAAATTCTTCTACGGAGAAACCCGCCAGATGGGCATTTTGTACACGACAGAGCACCGCAGGTAGGGCGGCCGCTGCATCAAGGCCGACTGGCGTCAACTCGATATGGACAACACGCCGGTCCGCCACCGAGCGCACACGGCGACACAGGCCCTTGGCTTCCAGCCGATCCAGCAGGCGGGTCATGGCACCAGGGTCCAGATGGCATTCGCGCGCCAGCTCGGCCACGGTGGACACCTTGCCCATTGAGAGCTTGAACAGCGGTACCCATTGCGCGTTGGTCAGGTCACTGGTTTCGAGTTGACGCTCGACTTCTTGCCCGACCAGGGACAGCACGCGCCGCATCAAATAACCCACGCTCTCCTCGGGCTCGTAGCCATCGGCGCAATAAAACGCAATGGCGGCACAAGACTCTTGGATCGGCTCGACGCCAGCCGCCGCAGCGCGCGGCGGGTCGGACTTAAGGGGTGTTCGCGAGGGCTTCATAAGATGCGTGGATATTATTTGCTTAGGCAATCAATGTCAAGGCTTTGTTTATTGCGGCAACGTTTTCTGTGCCTTTTGGCTACACTGCGAACCATGCCGATCCAAGCCGCTGCCTCCTCTTCTGCGCCTGCCCCGATCAAAGCGTCACCGCGATCGTTGTCTGGCTTGACGCCCTTTCTTCGACCGTACGCCGGCCGCATTGCGCTGGCGCTGGTGTTTCTGGTGCTGGCCGCGGCGGCGACGCTGGCTTTTCCGGTGGCGCTGCGCTACCTGATTGACGGCGGGCTGGTGCAGGCCGACAAAGGCGCCCAGATGATGGCTTTGCGTGAGCACTTTGTGGCCCTGTTTGCCGTGGCGGTGGCCTTGGGGCTGTTTTCTGCCGGGCGCTTTTACATGGTGAGTTGGCTCGGCGAGCGTGTCACGGCCGATCTACGCAACGCGGTCTACGCTCATGTGTTGCAGCAAAGCCCCGAATTTTTTGAGACCACCCAGACCGGCGAAGTCTTGTCGCGCCTGTCGGCCGATACCACGCTGGTGCAGACGGTGGTGGGCTCGTCGCTGAGCATGGGCTTGCGCAACACGGTGATGGGCATCGGTGCCCTGGGCATGCTGATCTGGACCAATCCGTATGTCATGCTGCAGGTGCTGACCCTGCTGGTGCTGGTAATTGTGCCGTCTCTGTGGTTTGGCCGGCGCGTGCGCAAGCTCTCGCGCGCCAGCCAGGACCGGGTGGCGGATTCCAGCGCCATTGCCGCTGAGGTGCTGAACGCCATTCCCGTGGTGCAAAGCTACACCGCCGAGGAGCGAGAATCGGCGCGCTTCAACGCCTCGACCGACAGCGCTTTTGAAACGGCGGTCAAGCGCACCAAAGCGCGCTCGGTACTGGTGGCATTCATCATCATTGCCACATCGGCCGCGCTCTTGTGGGGCTTGTACCAAGGCACGCAAGCGGTGATAGCCGGGCGCATCAGTGCCGGTGATTTGGGCCAGACGGTGCTGTACGTCATCATCTTGGCCAGTGCCTTTGCGATCCTGGGCGAGGTCTA
>DATCIC010000579.1:0-12856 GCA_036508025.1 Rhodoferax sp.
GGTTTTTTCAATTTTGTAGGTCATGGTATTTTTTACTTGATGAGGGCTCAGGTACATCTGTTACCGCGAGCCCACTGTGAAGTGGTTCAGTCAAGAGCTGCAACTGATTTCGATGCCGCTGGCCCAGTCGGGCGGGAAATCGGCGTATTTATCAAAACCGGGATGTTCCTCAAAGGGTGATTCAAGCAGCATCAGCAAGGTCTCGACTTGAGAAAAGTCTTTTAGTTTTGCTGCCTGGATAGCTTGTTCGCCCAAATAATTGCGGAGCACAAATTTCGGATTTGTTTTAAGCATCAAATCAGCCGCTAGCCACCGTGGAATATGCTCAAGCCGCTCTGAATAGCGTAGCAACCATGCGTCTGCGGCAGATCGGTCCACAAACAGGTCCCGGACCGCTTGAGCGTCAGTATCAACGCTGCAATGGCTCAATCGCCGCCAGAAGATGGTGTAGTCAACTTGCTCCTTGGCCAGCAGTTGCAGGATGTCCTGCAGCAGCGCCCGATCAAAGGTGGCCGTGCTGTCACTGGCATTGAGCAGACCGAGCTTGGCAAACATCAGGCGCTCGAATGCGGCAGGAAACACAGTCTTGTAGGACTCCAGCGCAGCGATGGCGAGCTCCTGTTCACCGATCAGGGGCAGCAGAGCCTGCCCCAGACAGAACAGGTTCCAGTAGGCGATGTTGGGCTGCTTGTCGAACGCGTAGCGACCTTGCTCGTCGGAGTGGTTGCAAACGTGGCCGGGGTTGAAAGCATCCAGAAATTGAAACGGCCCGTAGTCGATGGTCAGGCCCAGAATGCTCATGTTGTCGGTGTTCAAGACGCCATGGCAAAAGCCCACCGCCTGCCACTGTGCCACCAGGGCCGCAGTGCGTTCACTCACCGCCTCCAGCAAGGCTGCGTAAGGGTTGCCTGCGAATTTTTCGCTTGCGCGGCACTCCGGGTAAAACCGGTCAATGACATAGTCGGCCAGGACCTTGAGTTGCGCATGCTGGTCATGATGGGAAAAATGCTCAAAGTGGCCGAACCGGATGAAGCTGGGCGCCACCCGCGTCACCACCGCTGCGGTCTCAACAGTTTCGCGCCGTATCGGCGCATCCGAGCCGACGACGCACAGGGCGCGCGACGTGGCAATGCCCAGGCCCTGCATGGCTTCGCTGCACAAGAATTCGCGGATGCTGGAGCGCAACACGGCACGCCCGTCGCCCATGCGAGAGTAGGGCGTCAGCCCCGAGCCCTTTAGCTGCACCTCCATGCCGCCGGTTTCCCCCAGCAAAATGGCGCGGCCATCGCCGAGTTGCCCCGCCCACTGGCCAAATTGATGCCCGCTATAGACACTGGCCAATGGTTGTGTGCCTGCCATCGGCTGGTTGCCCGACAGCACCTGCAGCAGCTCTGGTGAATTCAGCCACGCCTCGTCAAGGCCCAACTGTCGGGCCGCCGAGGTACTGCGTCCCACCCAGTAAGGCGCGGGCAGTGGCCAGGGCGCCAGCGGCGTGTAAAAGCTTTTGCCCAACTGGGCAAAGCTGTTGCGCCAGGCTAATCCCACATCAAGCGCAGTCAAATTTTGTATGGCCATGGTCATGGCCGAATTGTCTCGCAGTACGGCGTTGCACAGAGTCTGCAGGGTTATCAATGCGCGACCTGGCAGGTCTGCTTGGGTGCGGGGAAGGTCAGCGCCGCGGCGTCGGTTTGGCTCAAAACCGCAGTACCATGCGTGCGGACCAATAAACCAATTTAGAGGAGAGAGTTCATGCTCGGGTTGATGCAAAACCACCAGTTGTTGATTTCGTCGCTGATCGAGTTTGCCGAACGCCACCATGGCGAGGGTGAAATCGTGTCGCGGCGGGTGGAAGGCGATATTCATCGCTGCACCTACAAGGATATAGCGTCACGTTCGCGACAGATTGCCAACGCGCTGGACGGGATGAAACTACCGTTCAGCGACCGCGTGGCCACACTTGCATGGAACGGTTACCGTCACCTGGAACTGTATTTCGGCGTGAGTGGTTCGGGTCGGGTGCTGCATACGCTCAATCCGCGCCTGCACCCGGACCAGATTGTCTGGATTGCCAACCACGCAGAAGATTCCGTTCTGTGTTTTGACATGAGCTTTTTGCCGATTGTCAAAGCCATCCACAGCCGTTGCACCACCATCAAGCACTTTGTGGCGATGTGTGACGCCGACAAATTGCCTGCCGACAGCGGAATTCCAGGCCTGATCAGCTATGAAGCCTGGATCGGCGCGCAATCAAGCCACTACCAGTGGCCCTCATTTGATGAAAATTCGGCGTCCAGCATGTGCTACACCAGCGGCACCACCGGCAACCCCAAAGCAGCCCTGTACAGCCATCGATCCACCATGCTGCATGCGTTTGCCGGCGCTTTGCCAGACGCCTTGAGCATGAGCGCGCGTGACACGGTGTTGCCAGTGGTGCCCATGTTCCACGTCAATGCCTGGGGCTTGCCGTATTCAGCGGCTATGACGGGCGCCAAACTGGTGTTTCCTGGGCCAGCCATGGACGGCAAATCCATCTTTGAATTGATCGAGAGCGAGCGCGTGTCGTTTGCTGCCGGTGTGCCCACCGTATGGCAGATGATGCTGAGTCATATGCAGGCCGGTGGTTTGCGTTTCAGCACACTCAAGCGCACTGTCATTGGCGGATCGGCCTGCCCGCCGGCCATGATCACGGCTTTCAATGATGTCTATGGGGTGGAGGTTCTGCATGCCTGGGGCATGACGGAAATGTCCCCCCTGGGCACGGTTTGCACCCTCAAGAACAAGCATCTGACGATGACGTCAGAGGAAAAAATGAAGGTCCGTCTCAAGCAGGGCCGGGGCGTTTTCGGCGTGGACATGAAGATTGTGGATGGCAACGGTGATGAATTGCCTTGGGACGGCAAGGCGTACGGTGACCTGCTGGTCAAGGGCTCCTGGATCATCAGTGACTATTTCAAAGGGGAGGGCGGCTCGCCCCTCGTTGATGGCTGGTTTCCCACTGGCGACGTGGCAACTATTGACGCCGATGGCTACATGCAGATCACCGACCGCAGCAAAGACGTCATCAAGTCCGGCGGCGAGTGGATCAGTTCCATTGATGTAGAGAACGTCGCCATGGCGCACCCGGCCGTGGCGATGGCGGCTTGCATCGGCATGAAGCATCCCAAGTGGGATGAGCGGCCCATCATCGCCGTGATGAAGAAGCCGGGCGCGGAGGTCTCGCGTGACGAACTTCTTGCGTTTTATGAGGGCAAATGCGCCAAATGGCAGATACCCGATGACGTTGTGTTTGTTGACGCAATCCCACTCGGTGGCACCGGCAAGATGCAGAAGAGCAAATTGCGCGAGCTGCTCAAGGATTACAAGCTGCCCGATGCTTGAGTGCTGATTCGATTCATGTCGCCTGGGTGATTCATCGTACGGGAAATCCCTCATGGGGCCAGTCGCAAATGCTTGTACGCTGGACGGGTGTTGATGGATCAAAACCCAGGAGATTTTTATATGAAATTGATAAAGAATGTTGTCGCTGCCACGGTAGCTGCTTTGTGCGTCGGTGCTGCGTTGGCCCAGGCTGGATCAACCGTCAAGATCGCTTTTATTGATCCGCTGTCCGGCCCGTTTGCCAATGTGGGTCAAAACCAGCTTAAAAGCTGGCAATTTGTGGCCGAGCGCCTTAGCGGCGCCAAGAACCCGGCGGGGGTGAAGTTTGAAGTCACAGGTTTTGACAACAAGGGCTCGCCGCAAGAAAGCCTGAATTCGCTCAAGGCAGCCATCGATCAAGGCTTTCGGTATGTGACGCAGGGCAATGGCTCGGGCGCTGCATTGGCGATCGCTGATGCGGTGGCCAAACACAATGCGCGCAATCCTGGCAAGGAAGTGGTGTACCTCAATTACGCGGCAGTAGATCCAGCCTCTACCAACGAGAAATGCGACTACTGGCATTTCCGTCTGGACGCCGACACCACCATGAAGATGGAGGCCTTGACCGCTTTCATGAAAGACCAGCCGAGCGTCAAAAAAGTGTATCTGATGAACCAGAACTACTCGCACGGCCAGCAAGTGTCTAAGTATTTCAAGGAAGATATTGCCCGCAACCGCCCCGATGTGAAAATCGTCGGCGACGATCTGACTCCGATTGGTCAGGTCAAGGACTTTTCGCCTTATGTTGCCAAGATCAAGCAATCCGGCGCCGATGCTATCGTGAGCGGTAACTGGGGTCCGGATTTAACGCTGCTAGTCAAGGCGCTCAATGATGCCGGCCTCAAGCTGCCAATGTACACCTATTACGCTGGGGTCACCGGCACGCCAACCGCGCTGGCCGCCGGTGGTGACAGCGAGGTGTACGTGATTGGCTATGGTCACGCTAACCACACTGGCGAAATCGGCGCAATCGCTGCCGACTTCAAAAAGAAATTCAATGATGATTACTACACCTATGCGACCTACAACGGCATCAACCTGATGGCGGCCGCGATGGCCAAAGCCAAGTCCAGCGACCCGGTCAAGGTGGCGGCGGCGCTGGAGGGTTTGACGGTCAAGAGCTTTGCGGGTGAAGTGACAATGCGCAAATCCGATCACCAGTTGCAACAGTCCATGTTTGTGACCAAGTGGCAAAAAGTAGACAAGAAATATCCGTACAGCGTTGAGAACACCGGCTACACGTTTGTGCCGGTCAAGCAGATGGACCCATACGTTGCCAGCACGCCGACCAGCTGCCAAATGAAACGACCAGGCTAAACCGGACAACATCTGAACCCAGGGTGACCTTGGTCGTTGCCTTGGTGTTCATTGCCGGCGCTTGGTGGCCGGTTTTTTTTTATCAGCCTTGCACGTTTGTTGCTTTGGCTTTTTCTCACTACTTCACGGGTACTGCATGGAGTTCTATACCATTTCACTGCTGAACGGCATCAGTTACGGCATGCTGCTGTTCATGCTAAGTTCCGGGCTGACGCTGATCTTCAGCATGATGGGCGTTCTCAATTTCGCCCATGCTTCTTTTTACATGCTGGGGGCTTACTTCGCGTACACGGTTACTTCGCTGCTTGGATTCTGGGCGGCACTGCTGGTGGCGCCGGTCTTGGTTGGGCTTGTTGGCGCTGGGTTTGAAAAATATTTTCTGCGCCGGGTTCACAAGTTTGGGCATGTCCCTGAACTGTTGATCACCTTTGGCTTGAGTTACATCATTCTCGAATTGGTGCAACTGGTGTGGGGTCGCAGCTCGGTGGACTACCGGGTGCCGGTGGCGCTCGATGGCCCTTTGTTCACCCTCTTTGGCACCCAGTTTCCGATCTACCGTGGTTTCATGATGGGTGTCGCGTTATTGATGCTGATTGCCATTTGGTTGTTGCTCACCCGCACACGGATCGGTCTGGTAATTCAGGCGGCTTTGACGCACCCGGAGATGGTGGAGGCATTGGGGCATAACGTGCCACGCGTCTTCATGCTGGTGTTTGGCGGCGGTTGTGCGCTAGCGGGGTTGGCGGGCGTGATTGGTGGCAATGCCTACGTGACGGAGCCGAGCATGGCATTCTCGGTGGGAGGCGTCATTTTTGTGGTGGTTGTGGTCGGCGGCATGGGCTCTTTGGCCGGTGCGTTTTTGGCCTCCCTGCTCATTGGCGTGCTGCAGACTTTTGCGGTGGCCATTGATGCGTCTCTGATGTCGGCTTTGCAGACGGTGGGGGTGACGCTGACACCTGAAACATTCGGCTATGCCTTGTGGAAGCTCAAGCTCAGCCAGGTAGCGCCCATCTTGCCGTATCTGTTTTTGGTGCTGATCCTTATTTTTCGGCCCAAGGGTCTTCTTGGCACGCGGGAGGGCTGATCCATGAGTAGCCAGGTTTATCAGTTCAAACCGTTTAATGTCGGTCGTGTCGTTGTCTGGACGCTGTTTGCCCTGGTTTTGCTGACGGCGCCCCTGTTGTTCACCAGCAGTCTGAGTCAGACCATGCTCAGCCAGATGGGCATTGCCATCATTGTTTGCCTGAGCTACAACATCTTGCTGGGGCAGGGCGGCATGTTGAGTTTCGGCCATGCGGTCTATTCGGGTATGGGCTCGTTTCTGGCCATTCACACCTTGAACCAGGTTAGTGGCGGCTGGCCGCTGCCGGTGAGCCTGGTCCCCATTGCGGGTGGTCTGGCCAGCATGGCGGTGGCCATCCTGTTGGGCTGGGTCACGACCAAGAAAGCAGCAACACCGTTTGCCATGATCACGCTCGGCATTGGCGAGCTGGTGTGGGCCATGTCGTTGATGTTCCCGGAATTTTTTGGTGGTGAAGGCGGTGTGTCGGGCAACCGTGTGGCGGGTGCCAAGACCTTTGGCATTACTTACGGGCCGCAGATCGAGTTGTATTACCTGATTGCCGTCTACACCTTTGTCTGTACCGGCCTGATGTTTGCGTTTACCCGCACGCCGCTGGGGCGCATGCTCAACGCCGTGCGTGACAACCCCGAACGGGTGGAATTTGTGGGCTATGACACCCAGAAAGTACGCTACATCGCTTTCATCATTGCGGCTTTTTTTTCCGGTATTTCGGGCGGTCTGGCAGCCTTGAATTTTGAGATTGTCACCTCGGAGGTGGTCAGTGGTTACCGCTCCGGCGCCTATCTGCTTTTCACTTTCTTGGGCGGCGCAACCTTCTTCTTCGGCCCCATCCTGGGTGGCATTCTGATGGTGCTCGCGTTTGTGCTGCTGTCCGAGTTCACCAAGGCGTGGCTCTTGTACCTGGGTCTGGTTTTCCTGTTCATGGTGATGTACGCGCCGGGCGGTGTCGCCTCTCTGCTCATGATGAATCTGCGGGTGGCCAAGTTTGGCCACTTGCGAAAACTCTGGGTCAGCTATCTGGCCTTGGGGTTGACGGCCCTGGTCGTGCTGATGGGTGCAGCCGCGATGATCGAGATGCTCTATCACCTGCAGCTCAACGCGGCACTCGGGCCGGAGTTAAGCTTTCTGGGTGCTACCCTGAACTCGAAGGGTCTGAACAGCTGGTTTGGCTCCGCGTTCGTCATGCTGACGGGCCTGGGCCTGTTTGAAGTCTGCCGCCGACAGTTCGCACGCGAGTGGGGGCAGATTCAGGAGAGTATCGAGAAAGAAATCAAACGGATGGAATCGCTATGACCTTTGCCCTGGAATTAAAGGACTTGCGGAAAAGTTTTGGCAAGACGGCCATCATTCGTGGCATCAATCTGGCAGTGCCGCAGGGCGAGCGGGTCGGCATCATTGGCCCCAATGGCGCGGGTAAATCGACCTTGTTCAACCTGATCAGTGGCCGCTTCGAACCCACGAGTGGCGATGTGCTTCTGAACGGTCAGCGTCTGAATGGAAAAAAACCGTTTGAGATCAACCGCATGGGCTTGAGCCGCAGTTTTCAGATCACCAATATCTTCCCAAAACTTAGCGTGTTCGAGAATTTGCGCTGCGGCGTACTGTGGAGCCTGGGCTATCGCTACACTTTTTTGAAGTTTCTGGCCGATCTGGACGACGCCAATGAACGGGCCGATGAATTGATGAAAATGGTCAAGCTGGACAAGAAGCGTGATGTGCTTGCCGTCAACCTGACCTATGCCGAGCAGCGGGCGCTCGAAATCGGTATCACCATTGCGGGTGGCGCCAACGTCATCCTGCTCGATGAGCCGACCGCCGGGATGAGCAAGTCAGAGACCAGCCGCTTCATCAAGCTGATCAAAGAGGTGACAGTCGGTAAAACCCTTTTGACAGTGGAGCACGACATGGGCGTGGTATTTGGCCTGGCTGACAAGATCGCAGTGGTGGTTTACGGCGAGCTGTTGGCCTACGACACGCCGGAGGCGGTGCGCGCGAACGCCCTTGTGCAAGAGGCCTACTTGGGCTCCTCCGTGGCGGACTTGCAGGCACAGGGGCACTAAGCATGTTAAAGATAGAAAATTTGCACGCCTTTTACGGCAAGAGTCATGTGCTGCACGGTGTTCACTTTGGTGTTTCGGCCGGTGAAATCGTCTCGCTGTTAGGGCGCAACGGGTCCGGGCGATCCACCACCGCCAAAGCCATCATGGGTCTGGTTGATTGCGAGGGTTCCCTGCTTTGGCGCGGGCAGGAGCTGCTTGGCAAGAAGACCTTTGAGATTGCGCATCTGGGTCTGGGCTACGTGCCAGAAAGCCGTGACATCTTCCCGAACCTGACGGTGGAACAGAATTTGTACCTGGGTCAAAAGAGCGCCCGTAAAGCGGGGCGCTGGTCACTCGACGACATGTACCAGATGTTTCCCCGGCTCAAGGAGCGGCAAAACATGCTCGCCGGGGTGATGTCGGGTGGCGAGCAACAGATGCTCACGCTGTGCCGGTCCCTGATGGGAGACCCTGATCTGATCATCATTGACGAGCCCACTGAAGGGCTGGCGCCAAAGATTGTCGAACTGGTGGCGCACTACCTCAAAGCGCTTAAAAATCGGGGCATTTCGGTGTTGTTGATTGAGCAAAAACTCACCATCGCCATGGATATTTCTGATCGCTGTCTGGTCATGGGCCATGGCAGTATTGTGTTCAGCGGCACCCCGGATGAATTGCGCAAAGACAGCTATACCCGCAAGGAGTGGCTGGAGGTTTAAACGCCTTGTCCCAACTGCGACAAACTCGCACGGGACTCTTGGGTATAGTTGCCCTTTGCAATTAATCGCACGACCGTTCTATTTTTTATTACCGAGGAATGCAAGCATGACCGCTGACTACAAAGTGCATGGCGATATCGCCGTGATTACGCTCAACAACCCGCCTGTCAATGGCCTCGGCTATGCCACACGGGTGGCACTCACTGACGGTTTGTCCAAAGCCAATGACGATGCGGCAGTAAAAGCCATCGTCATCACCGGCGCCGGCACAGCGTTCTCGGGTGGTGCCGACATCAAGGAATTTGGCAGCCCCAAAGCTTTGCAGGAGCCCAATCTGCACAGTGTCATTCTGATGGTTGAACAATCCGCCAAGCCGGTCATTGCGGCGATTCATACCGTCTGCATGGGTGGTGGGCTGGAGCTGGCGCTGGGTTGTCACTATCGTATTGCTGCACCCGGTTGTAGCGTTGCGCTGCCCGAGGTCAAGCTCGGTTTGCTGCCCGGTGCTGGCGGTACGCAGCGCCTGCCGCGTGCGCTGGGCGTGGAGCCCGCGCTGAACATGATTGTCAGTGGTGAGCCGGTCAAGAGTGAAATGCTGGCGATGCTGCCGGGCCAACAGTTGTTCAACAAAATGGCCGCCTCAAGCGAGTCCTTGTTGCAAGAAGCCCTGGCTTATGCCCGCTCGGTCGCCGAAACGCGGCCGCTGCCCCTGGTGCGCAACCTGCCCTGCAAACACCCACAAGGCGATGCTTATTTTCAGTTTGCCCGCAATATGGTGGGCGGCATGTCGAAGAACTTTCCGGCGCCGCTCAAATGCGTGGATGCGGTGGCAGCCGCTGCCAAGAAGAAGTTTGATGACGGCCTGCTCACCGAGCGCGAGCTGTTCATCAACCTGATGTGGACCCCGGAGAGCCGGGCCTTGCGCCACATTTTCATGGCCCAGCGCGCCGCCTCGAAGATCCCGGATGTGCCAGCCGACACGCCGCAACGCGCGATCAACTCAATAGCGGTGATTGGTGCCGGCACCATGGGCGGCGGTATTTCGATGAACTTTTTGAATGCCGGCATTGCGGTGAAGATGCTGGAAATGAAGCAGGAGGCGCTGGACCGCGGTATTGCCACCATTCGCAAGAATTACGAAGCCCAGGTCAAAAAAGGCAAACTCAAACAAGATAAATATGAGCAGCGCATGAGCCTGCTGAGTACCACGTTGAGCTACGACGACCTCAAAGACGCGGACATGGTCATTGAAGCCGTGTTTGAAGAAATTGGCGTAAAAGAGGCCGTGTTCAAGGAACTTGATCGGGTGATGAAGCCGGGCGCAATCCTGGCGTCCAACACCTCCACGCTGGATGTCAACAAAATTGCTTCATTCACTAAGCGCCCGCAAGACGTGGTCGGCATGCACTTCTTCAGCCCGGCCAATGTGATGAAACTGCTGGAAGTGATACGCGGTGAGAAAACAGCCAAAGACGTGCTGGCCACCGTGATGGCGCTGGCGAAAAAGATCAAGAAGACCGCCGTGGTATCGGGCGTATGTGATGGTTTCATTGGCAACCGCATGATCGAGCAATATGGCCGCCAGGGTGGCTTTCTGCTGGACGAGGGTTGCACCCCGGCGCAGGTTGACAAAGCGGTTGAAAAATTTGGCTTTGCCATGGGCCCGTTCCGCATGGGCGACCTGGCGGGCAACGACATTGGCTGGGCCATCCGCAAACGCCGCTACCTTGAAAAACCCGACATGAAGTACAGCAAGACCGCTGATTTGTTGTGCGAAAAAGGCCGCTATGGCCAGAAGACCGGTGCCGGTTGGTATGACTATGTGGCGGGCAAGCGCGACGCGATTCCCAATGCCGAAGTCGTCAAGATGATTGAAGACCATCGCGCAGCACAGGGCATCACACCGCGCAAGATTTCGGACGAAGAAATCGTGCAGCGCCTGGTGTATTCGCTGGTCAATGAGGCCGCGCACATTCTGGAAGAAGGCATTGCGTCCAAAGCCAGCGACATCGACATGGTGTACCTGATGGGCTACGGTTTCCCCCTTTGGCGCGGCGGCCCGATGAACTATGCCGATGAGGTGGGTTTGTTCAATGTGGTGCAAGCCATGCATCGCTTTGCCAAGAACCCGCTCGACGATGCCAAGTTCTGGCAACCTGCGCCCTTGCTGGCCAAGTTGGCGGCTGAAGGCAAGACCTTTAACTAAATTCAGGAGCTATATATGACTGCAGCTGTAATCGTTTCCACTGCCCGCACGCCGCTCGCCAAGAGCTGGAAGGGCTCTTTCAACATGACCCATGGCGCCACGCTTGGCGGTCATGCCGTCGAACATGCCATCAAGCGCGCCGGCATTGAGGCCGCTGAGGTCGAAGACGTCCTCATGGGCTGTGCCACACCCGAAGGTGCCACTGGCGCCAACATTGCGCGCCAGATCGCCCTGCGCGCTGGTTGCCCGGTGACCGTGCCGGGCATGACGGTCAATCGTTTTTGTTCCTCCGGCCTGCAAACCATAGCGCTGGCTTCGCAACGCATCATCGCGGGCGAGGGCGACATTTTTGTAGCCGGTGGCGTGGAAGCCATCTCCTGCGTTCAGCAGGGGATGAACCAGCATATGCTGACCGACCCCTGGTTGTTGAAGAACAAGCCCGAGGTTTACCTCAACATGCTGCAAACGGCCGAGATCGTGGCCAAGCGCTACAACATCAGCCGCGACGCGATGGACGAGTACGGTGCTGCCAGCCAGCAGCGTGCCGCAGCTGCACTGGCCGCCGGCCTCTTCAACGATGAGATTGCGCCGATCAGCGTGATCATGGGTGTGGCCGACAAAGTGATGGGCCTGACGACCAAAAAAGTGACCGTCAGCCAGGACGAGGGCATTCGCGCGGGAACCACCAAAGAGGGCATCAGCGGGCTGCGCTCGGCTGTGCCGGGCGGCCTGATTACCGCCGGCAATGCCAGCCAGTTCTCCGATGGCGGTGGTGCTGTCGTGGTCATGCACGAATCGGTTGCCGAGAAGAAAGGTCTCAAGCCGCTGGGTCGTTTTCTGGGCTTTGCCGTGGCTGGCTGCGAGCCTGACGAGATGGGCATTGGCCCGGTGTTTGCCATCCCGAAAGTGCTGGCGCGCCTGGGTTTGAAGATTGACGACATCGATCTGTGGGAGCTCAATGAAGCCTTTGCGGTGCAAGTGATTTACTGCCGCGACCGGCTCGGCATTCCAAATGATCGGCTGAACGTCAACGGCGGCGCCATTGCCGTGGGCCACCCTTACGGAGTCAGTGGCCAGCGCTTGACCGGGCACGCCCTGATCGAGGGCAAGCGCCGTGGTGCCAAACGCGTTTGCGTCACCATGTGTATTGGCGGCGGCATGGGCGCGGCGGGCATATTTGAGGTGCTGTAACGCCTCGCCGCTCGCGGCGTGATCAACCAGGGTCGGGCGCAAGCATGTGAGCGGCCCGCCCCTTTTTTTTGATGGGATGCGACGATGTCTTTACGTTCTACGCTCGATTTTCTGCTGTACCAATGGCTTGACGCTGAGTCGCTGAACCAGCGGCCGCGTTTTGCCGACCATTCGCGCGAGACCTTTGATGCGGTGTTTGAGACCTGCGAGCGCATTGCGCGTGAAAAGTACGCGCCGTTCAACCGCTTGGTGGACACGCAGGAGCCGCGTTTTGACGGTGACAAGGTGATCCTGCCGCAAGCTACGCATGACGCGCAAAAAGCCTATGCCGAATCCGGCATGTTGAGCGCGGCGCAAGATTTTGAGCACGGTGGCATGCAACTGCCGTACACGATTGAGGCGGCGGCGAATGCTTTTTTTGCCATGGCCTCGGTCAGTATCGGCTCGGGTATGTTGAGCACCGGCAACGCCAATTTGCTGATGGTGCATGGCACGCCGCTGCAAAAAGAGGTGTTTGCCAAAAATGAATTTTCCGGGCGTTTCTCGGGCACCATGTGTTTGTCTGAGCCGCAAGCGGGCTCAAGCTTGAGTGACGTGGCCACGCGCGCAACGCCTGACGGTGAGGACTTTGCGCAAGACCCGCTGGGTGCGCGCTACCGCCTGCGCGGCAACAAGATGTGGATTTCGGCCGGTGACCACGAGTTGACGGAGAACATCGTTCACCTGGTGCTGGCCAAAATACCCGGGCCGGACGGTCAGTTGCCAAAGGGCACGCGTGGCATTTCCCTGTTCATCGTGCCCAAGAAATTGGTGAACGAGGCGGGCGTTCTTACCGGCGAGCGCAACGACGTGGCCTTGGCGGGTCTGAATCACAAGCTGGGCT
>DATCIC010000580.1:0-4018 GCA_036508025.1 Rhodoferax sp.
GGACAGGATGATAGAGGCGAAAAAAAGCCCCGCCGGGCGGGGCTTGGAGTCGATGCGCATCGGTATTTTCTTAGCAGGCCTTTAAGCCCAACATTTTTTGAGCCGCCAATCGCTTAGATGGGGGTGTCGAACGCCTCGTGCTTGGAGATGGTGATGCCTTTGGGCGTGGCCGCGTTCATCTGTATTTCGGTGACCCGTGCATTCTGCGCGTAGTTGCCGGTCGAGCCAGGTGTCACTGCAGCGTCGCAATGGACATCGGCGGTACTCTGGCGACTGCAAGAAATCGTGGCTTTGCGGGCCGCAGGGTTCACAGTGACCGAGTCGTTGTAGCTGCTACCCCAGGCAAGGGGAGTGCCAGTCTTGGGCGCGTTGCCATAGGCTGTGATGGTGGTCGGGGACACGGCACCTGTGGGCACGGTCCAGGCGTCCGTGTTTCCCACGGAGCTGAACTGTACGATTTCTGTCGCGGTGGAGAAAATATAGCTTCCGGTGGCACTGGTTCCCGCGATCATTTCGGCGCGCCTGGTGGTGGTGAGCTGTGCAAAAGCAAGCTTCTTGACTTCTGCCAAAGTCGGAGCGCGGCTCAATGTGCGGTGGGTTTGGGTCACCGGTGTTCTGTTGTCAGCAAACTCAATATAGAAACTCCAGACGCCTTGATCGGGGATGGCTGCGAGTTCGGTGTCCGTCCATTTAGTCGGAGCAAATACCAGGCTTGCAATTTCTGAAGCGGGCATGGTGGCAGCAGTGTTGGCGCTGTCCTTGTAACCGTAACCGAGTCGAATGAAGTTGGAGCCAGTCAACGTGCCACCGCTGTTGACCAAGCCCAAATACGAAAAGCCTGCCTTGGGTTTGAGAGTGAACGTTTTTTGGTTTGGCGCTGTTACCGTGACTTGTTTGTAGATGGATGAGGTGACACCGGCGACGGTGACGGCGCTATTGGTCACGTTCAAGGTGTAACCGGTCGAGAAATAGCTGGAGGTAGGTGCGTTGATAAAGTCGCGGTCTTGCACAAAAACCTTAATGCCAGTGTCGTAGCCATACTGGTTGCCAATTTGCTTGAGCACCGGTGCGGCAGTTGTGCCTTCTTTGGCCAGAGAAAAGGTGTCGTAGGTGCTATTGCCATTTGTGTCGGTCGCGCGGTAGCTCACCACCCAGAAACCATCGTTGGGTTGAGCAGGGTTTTTGACCACGAATTCCAGGGTTCCTCGGTCGAAGGTCATACCCGTGCTGTTAGTGGAGAATAAGCTCTTAAAAGCCCCATTCTTGCCCACTAAATTGCCACCGCTTTTGAATAGCGCTGGATTATCTTGGGTGAACAAGTTTTGGCAAGCGACTTTCACATCCGCTGCGCTGCCAGTGCCAGCGGTATTCACACGGTCGGCTAGGGGCAGGGCGTAGCAGGTGTTCATGCGCGCAAGCAGATTGGCAATCAAGTCAACGGGCTTGGCATCGATGGTTGCCTGAACGGCGGCGACGGCGGCAGCGGGGATGGGTACTCCAGCTGCTTCAGAGCCTTTGACGAGCGTGAGTATGGCATCTGGGTCGGCTCTGAGCGAGATGGTCACATTGGCAGGGGTGATGCCATCAGTCGCGGTGGAGGTGACTTTGACGGCGTCAAGTATTTTGTCCATACCCGACCCGCTGCCTGCGGTGAACGTACCAGACAGCGGATCGAATTTGAAGCCAGCTGCGGTGGCCGCGGAAATGACGGCAGCAAGTTTTGTTTCCAGCAGAGTCACTTGAGCTTGCAGATTCGCGGCGCTGGCCAAGGACTTGTTTGCTTTGACTTCGTCTTTGAATGCGGCTGGGTCGCCAGAGGTGGATAGGCCGGCCACGATGGCGGTCGTCAATGGCGTGATATTGGCTGTGCCCGATTTGCTATCAGATACAACGCTGTAATAGGCCTCTGCATTTCCGTTGGAATCGGTGCGTTTGGCTTCAATGACAAAAGGGGCTGTGGCGGTTGAAGGCAACGTACACGTGTAGGTGCCGTCGGGTGCTGTGAAACCACATGAGGTGGGTACGCTAGCGGCATCGGTCACAGTGACGGTCGCACCGTCGAAAGCTGCGCCGGTGGCGGCAACGCCTGTGAGGGTAGTTGGCGTCGTGCTGCCACCCGTAGTTGTACTGCTGTCCCCGCAGCCATAAATCGTCAGCAGGCCTGCGCTGGCGATGCCAAGCGAAAGTCGTTTCAGTGTGATTTTCATGAGAACTCCTGAGTTGTTTGAGACGCAGGTGGCTTAGAGGCATGGTTCTGTACTCCTTGACCTGCACATGGATGCTATCGGGCGGATGAAACAGCGCCATCCCATATCTATGGGATGACCCGGCATAGCCAGTGCAGGCGCCTGCGGCTATGCTCGCCACAGATTAAAAACAGCAGGGCGAAGCAAGTGTGGCGTGTACTGGTAGTAGAAGACGATCCGCAGACGCGGGAATTTTTTTCGGGCAGCGTCTCTCGCTGCGCCGAACTGCTGTTGGCCGCCAGTGTGGGCACGGTGGCCGAGGCGAAGGCCTGGCTGGATGACAGCGCGAACACGGTCGATGTGCTGCTCACCGATCTGGGCCTGCCCGATGGCAGCGGGCTGGAGGTTATCCGCCATGCGACGCGGCTGAACCCCGCCTGCGAGCCGCTGGTGATCTCGATGTTTGGCGATGAAGACAACGTGCTGGCCAGCATCGAGGCTGGTGCGCTGGGCTACATCCACAAGGATTCGACGCCCGACGACATTGCCCAGACGATTTTGGACATGCGGGCCGGCGCCTCGCCCATTTCTCCCATGATCGCGCGACGGGTTCTGTCCAAGTATCGATTTTATAAGCAAAATCGGCCTCTAGCCCCCGTCGATACTGCGCAATATGCTATCAAAAATGAAGCAATTACTGATGCTGAGGGCGCTGCGCAACGCGGCTTGCTGTCGCCACGCGAGCAGGACGTGCTGGCCTTGATCGCCCGTGGTTTTTCATACGCCGAGATCGCGCGTTTGCAGAGCTTGAGTGTTCACACCGTGCAGACGCATATCAAAAAACTGTATGGGAAATTGTCCGTGCATTCCAAAAGCGAGGCGGTGTTTGAAGCCACGCGCATGGGCTTGCTGTCGCCGCATGACTGAACCGGGTATGGGACCGGGCGCTGGATGCAGCGCATAGAGCTTCGCTAAGATGTGCTTCTCCATGAAGCATTGCTGCCTTTTAAAACGTTTACTTCTTTGCTGTTGCGGGCTGATATTCGCCGGTCTGGCCCTGTCGGCACAGGCCCTGCCGCTGGAACTGCACGAGGCGCAGGCCGCTGTGACGGTACAGGGCCAGACGACGCGCGAGACGGTCAGCCTGCCCTACCATTGGGATCGCCATCACACGGGCTTGGCCGGTGAGGCGACTTTTGAGGTGCTGTTTGAGCTGCAAGACGTACCAACGGTGCCCTTCGGCTTGTACCTGCCCCGGCTGGGCAATGCTTATGAAATCTGGCTCAACGGCACCCTGTTGCAGCACAACGGCGACTTGCAACACGGCAACGGCCCGGATTTCGCCAAGGCGCCGCGCTATATCCTGATTTCGCCGGGCCTGCTGCGAACCAACAACCTGTTTCGCGTGCATATCCGCGCCGATGTGGGGCGCCGCGGCGGTTTGGCGCCTTTGACCGTGGGGCCGGACGAGGAGGTATATCCGCTCTATCTGCACGACTACTACTGGCGCAGCACCGGCTCGTTCATCGTGGTCATCTTGAGCCTGCTGATCGGTGTGGTGGCCATCGCCTTGTGGGCGACCCAGGTCGATGTAGCTGCGCCCGCACGACTCAGGCGCGACCCCCTGTACCTGTTTGCGGCGCTGGCCGAACTGTGCTGGACGGTCAGCGTCAGCGACGCCATCATCGAGTACCCACCCTTCCCCTGGCCGTGGTGGGGCATGGTTGCGCTGGTGGCGGCGATGGTATGGGTCGGTAGCATGACCCTGTTTTGCGTCGAGGTGGCCGGCTGGAGCCGGCTGCGTCCAGTCATCTGGCTGCGCCGCTGGCTGG
>DATCIC010000581.1:0-8503 GCA_036508025.1 Rhodoferax sp.
ACATGACTCCTGCTGCCGTCCACCACGGCCAGGCACAAGCCTTGTTTGAGCAACGTGCCAAAACATTGAACGCGGCCTTTGCCGCATACCCCAAACGATTCAAGCGAAATTGCCCCCAACCTCCCAAGCTGCCCGTGGCCGCCTGGATCAACCCACCGAAAAAGGAGTCCGACCTTAGCAAAAAATCAACCGATTGCACACTAAATTAATGCATCCCGGTGTCTCAAAGTCATTGACAAATTCCGGACTTGCACCGCCTCATCAATCATCCGTTCAATCTCCGGCGTCAATTCCTCAGGTGGCGCACTGACCCACGTGGCGCGCAAGGCATCGCCAGCTTGGCGTTTGAGCTGGTCGCGCAGCATGGCCTCCATGGCTTGCGGTGCCAGCAGGCCTGCGGCCTGTGCACTTTGTGCCAGCACATCGGGTAACTCAACTTGGACGGTGGTCATGAAAATTTCCTTTTTTAGCAGTCACTAGGGTATCAGCCCGCTGCTGTGATTTTGTGGGTAGAAGCGCGGGTGGAAGTGGCAAACGCTACAGCAGCCAACTCCTGCTTACTGCGAATCAGCAATTCGATCTCGGATGGTGTCAGCCGCCTCGGTGCGGGCGAGATACCGAGCTTCTGATTCAGTAAGCGCGTCGAAGGCGTGAGCGAATCGTCCAATCCACCAGTTTTCAAGTTCTGTTCCATGTTTACTCCTCAATTCATGCAAGCGCTCTGGCGACGATCAGGCCACAGCCAGTTCCCGCACATGACGCAGGCTGTCCTTGAACGCGGCCTGGGCTATTTTCAAATCGTAGTCCGCTTGCAAATTCAACCAATATTGCGGGCTTTGCCCAAAGGCTTGCCCCAAACGCAGCGCAAGCTCGGCAGTCACAGGCCGCTCCTCTCGCACCAGATGCGAAATGCGCATCGGCGAAACTCCCAGGGCTTTTGCCAACGCCGCCTGCGTTATGCCCATATCTTCCAGTGCTTCGCGGATGTATTCACCGGGGTGAATCGGTGGCAGGCCATTGATTGTGCGTTTCATATTGCAGACTCCTCAGTGATAGTCAGTGATTGCTACTTCAAAAACATCGCCGTCAGCGAATCGAAAGCACACGCGCCATTGGTCGTTGATGCGGATGCTCCATTGTCCGGCTCTGTCGCCGTGCAGCGTCTCCAGGCGATTGGCGGGAGGAAATCGCAATTCGTCCACAACCATCGTGTTTTCGAGCTGATTCAAACGCAATATTACGCGGCGCAGGATGTCCGTTGGCAGTCGACGGGATTTTCCCGTTCAAAACAAGCCCTCGGTCTCTTTGTCGGAAAAGCTGCGAATCATGCGTCAAATTATAAACAATTTGTTTACAAGACAACAGGTTCAGGGATAACCCAACCAACTCTGCCTTGGCCTGGAGTCCGGTGCCGCCGACATTCTGGAACTGGTGACACCCACCACCGCCGAGCTGCTGATGTGGTGGTTTGGCGAGGACATGGTGCTGGCACGCAGCGGGCTGAATTTTCACGCCGGGCAAAAGCAAGCGATTCTGAACGCCATCGTGGCGCATGAGGTGTTGGGCCAGGGGCATGAAAACTGGACGCTGCTGGACCTGTACCGAAGCTGCGCGCCCGACGCGCTGCTGTCCGGCACAACAAAACGGCCGCGCTGGCTGAAGGTATTGACGACGCCCGCTTCACGCGCCAGTTCATGGTGGTGGCGCCGGGGCTGATTGTTTATGAACGCTTGCTCGATGCGTTTTGCGGCAAGCTGATTGAGGCCGGCAACGGTTCGCGTGACTTTGCCAGCTCGGACATGGCCCGGTTTGCCGACCTGTTCATGCCCGACACCCATCGCGATGCCGTATTCGCCTTTGTACGCGGCAACGTGTGCAATAAAAACGAGATTGGTCTGAAAGCCACCGGCAACGGCATGATCGCCATCACCAACTGGCACCTGTTGAATGAGGGTGACACCGCCGATGAGGTGGAAGAAGTGGAAGCCTTGGGCGCGCCGCTTGAGCCACAGCAGGTGATCAACGCCGTGCTGCCGCTCACCCCCGGTCGCGCCACCGGCAACAGCCTGGACGTGCTGGACCGGCGCTATGCACGCGGCAACGTGCTGGAGTTTCTGGCGGGGCTGCCCGAGCTGATGGTGTTCAACGATGAGGCGCACCACATTCACGAGTTCAAGCGCGAAGGGGAAAACACCGAGGTAGAGTGGCAAAAAAGCCTCTCGCGCATTGCCGAAACCAAGGGCCGGCGTTTTGTGCAAGTCGATTTTTCCGCCACGCCGTACAACGACGTCGGTACGGGTAGAACCAAGCGCAAGGTGTACTTCCCGCACATCATCACGGACTTTGATCTGAAAAGCGCCATGCGCGCCGGGCTGGTCAAGTCGCTGGTGCTGGACCGGCGCAAGGAGATTGGCGCGCTGCCGCTGGAGTTCAAAGCCGAGCGCGATGAGCAGGGTAACCCGGCCTTGAGCGAAGGCCAGCGGGTGATGTTGCGTGCCGGCCTGAAAAAACTGCGCAAGCTGGAAACTGACTTTGCCAGGCTCGACCCAACGCGCCACCCGAAGATGCTGGTGGTGTGCGAGGACACTACGGTGTCGCCGCTGGTCGCCGCCTTTTTGCAGGAGCAGGAAGGTCTGCTTGAGGCCGAGGTGATGCTGATCGACTCCGGCAAAAAGGCCGAACTGGGCGAGAAGGACTGGGCGCCGGTGCGCCAACGGCTGTTCAGTGTGGACCACCACGCCACCCCGCGCGTCATCGTCAGCGTGCTGATGTTGCGCGAGGGCTTTGATGTGAACAACATTTGCGTGATCGTGCCGCTACGCAGTTCGCAAGCCCAGATTTTGCTGGAGCAGACCATTGGCCGCGGCCTGCGGCTGATGTGGCGCGATGACGAATACACCGACCTGAAACGCGAGAACCGCGAGCGCATCAATGCCGGTCAGGAGCCAGGCAGTTTGCTGGATGTGCTGTCGATCGTGGAGCACCCCGCTTTTCAGTCGTTCTATGACGACCTGATCAAGGAAGGCCTAGCTGGCACCACGGGCGATGACATGGACGACACCAGCGCAACCGGTGATGTCATCGCAGCCGAGCTGCGCGAGGGTTACGAGGCGTTTGACTTCGGTATCCCATTCATCCTGCAAGAGGCGGACGAAGTGCGTGACCACCATGCGCTGGACCTCACTGCCCTGCCCGCTTTCAGTGGCATGACGGTGGAACAACTCACCGGGTTACTCGGTAAGGGCGACACCTTCATTTCGCAAGACCTGCAAAGCGCCACGCTGTTTGGCGACTACCGGGTGGATGGCGCGGTGATGAATGTGGGCGGTTACAACGAATATTTGTCGCGCCTGACGCGGCGCATCAGCCAGGCACTGAGCGAGCCTGTCCCGAAGGGCAACAAAGTGGCAACGCATATGGCCAAGCCCTATTTGCAGGTGAACACGGCCGAGCTGACCGGCTGGCTGGACGACTACATCTGGACGCAGTTGTTTGGCGCGACGTTCAACCCGCTGGACGGTGAAAACTGGCGCGTGTTGCTGCTGCAGCCGGTGGTGGACCACATCACCAAAGTGTTTGCCGTGGCCTTGCTGGAGTCCGAACAAAAGCACGTCACCGGACAGACCGAGGTGCATTTGCGCCGCTTGAGCGAAGTGCCGCGCCTGATGATGCGCGAGAGCCATTCGGTGGAAGTGTCCAAGTGCATCTACACCCGCCTCGCCTGGCCGGCGCGCAACGGCGGGCTGGAACCCGCCTTCATCCACTGGGCGCAGGCTGATACGCAGATTGAGGCGTTTTGCAAGATCAGCGAAAACCGCCACACTTTTGCCCGGCTGCGCTACGTGAAAGACGACGGCTTGCCCGCGTTTTATTCACCCGACTTTTTGGTCCGCACGGCGGGGGCGGTGTACCTGGTGGAAACCAAGGCGCAGCAGCAAACCATTCACCCCAACGTGCAGCGCAAGCGCAAAGCCGCACTGGCCTGGTGCGAGCGGATCAACGGCTTAAGCGTGGAGCAGCGCGGCGGTGCGCCATGGCATTACGTGTTGCTGGCGGAAAACGTGGTTTACGAGTGGCAAGCCAAAGGGGCTCGCTTGGCAGAGCTGCTGGACTACGCCAGACTGAGACCACTGGCAAACGCCTCGCTGCAACAGCAACTGATCTGAGCGACAAAAATACCGGGATAAATTTAAGACAAATCAGCCTCTAGCCACCGTCCCACAAGCGCATGCAGCTATATTTTAAGTAGCAAGTCAGCCTTCCGGCAGCCGCGCGGCGTGCCAGAGAGAAAAGGGAAAGGAAGGAAAAAGGGACGTTTCCCTTTTCAACCGTCGCCGCAAAAAAATCCCCATCACCCCAACGACTTCATCCCACCACCCAGCCCGCCCCCTCCGCCGCCAGCCGCTCGACCACATTCACAGCACCCCAGTCCAGCGCCTGCTGCCGTTCTCCAAAAAATTCACCTGCCCGGCGTGCCAGCAGACTACATCCAAGTGTCCGGCTGGCCGGCTCAAGGTCAAGCGAGTCAAAGGCCATCCGGCGGTTGAGGGCAGGGATTTTCAGTTCATCCAAAATCGATATCGCCGACTGAAAACACAACAAATAAGTTATACTTCAGCCATGAACTCGGTACAAATGAAAAAGTGGCTGGAGCAACAGGGTGCTACTTTTGTACCGGCTAAGGGCTCTCATTTGAAAGTGTTTTTGAATGGACGGCAGTCGGCCCTGCCCATGCACGGTACCAAAGAGTTGGGCCGTGGTTTGCAGGCAGCCATCAAGCGCCAGCTTGGTTTGAAATAAGGAATCATCATGTTGGATTACCCCGTTACCTTGACCCCGGACGATGGCACGGTGTTGGTCACTTTTGCCGATGTACCCCAGGCAATTACCTTTGGTGAAGATGAAGAAGAGGCGTTGCTGCACGCGGTTGATGCCTTGGAGACCGGCTTGTCGTTTTACGTGGATGAGCGCAAACCCTTGCCCACGCCCAGCAAGCCCAAACGTGGTCAAAAAACCGTGCGCCCCAGTGCTCTTGAGTGCGCCAAGCTGGGTGTTTATCAAGCCATGACCGAGCAGGGTATTCGCAAAGCCGAATTGGCGCGTCGCCTGAACTGGCATGTGCCGCAAGTTGACCGTCTGTTTGATTTGCGCCATGCGTCCAAGTTTGACCAGCTTCAGATGGCCGCTGCGGTGCTGGGTAAGCGCCTTGTTTTGAGCGTTGAATAAGGATCAAGAGGCACGCTTTGCGCCAGCTTCAGGTCATAGGTGGTTTGCAGGCTCAGCCAAGATTGCGGTGTTTGCCCCAGCGCTCGGCCCAGGCGCAGCGCCAATTCAGGAAAAAGTGCCAAACCAGCCCGCCTTGGCTATCATGGCAGGTTTTCCCGACCAGATTTCATCTTGAACTTAACCCACGACGACGCCACCGAACCCCAGCCAGAGGACCGCTACCTGGGCCGGGCTTTGCAGCTGCAGAACATCAGCATCCGGGGCGCGCGCACGCACAACCTGAAGAATATTGACCTGGACATCCCGCGCAACCAGCTGGTGGTGATCACCGGCTTGAGTGGCTCGGGCAAGTCCAGCCTGGCCTTTGACACCTTGTACGCCGAAGGCCAACGCCGCTATGTCGAGAGCCTGTCCACCTACGCGCGCCAGTTTTTGCAGCTCATGGACAAGCCCGATGTCGATCTGATCGAGGGCCTTTCGCCGGCGATCTCGATCGAGCAAAAGGCTACCTCGCACAACCCGCGCTCCACCGTCGGCACCGTGACCGAGATTCACGACTACCTGCGGCTGCTGTTCGCGCGCGCCGGCACGCCGTTTTGCCCGGAACACGATTTGCCGCTGCAGTCCCAGACCGTGAGCCAGATGGTGGACGCCGTGCTGGCGCTCCCCTTGGATACCCGGTTGATGATTCTGGCGCCGTTGGCACGCGAGAAAAAAGGCGAGTTCCTGGACGTGTTTGCCGACATGCAGGCGCAGGGCTATGTGCGTTTTCGGGTCGACGGCCAGGCATTTGACTCTGAGGACCTGCCCACGCTCAAGAAGACTGAGAAGCACGACATCGACGTGGTGATTGACCGCATCAAGGTGCGCCACGCACCAGCGCCGCTGGCAAGCGCCGGGGCAGGCGGCGACACCGAAACCGAAACCGAAACCGACGCCACCAGCGACGCTGCGCCCGACGCTGAACGCCGCGCCGCGCAAACCGACTTCGAGCATCTGCGCCAGCGCCTGGCCGAGAGCTTTGAGGCCGCCTTGCGGCTTGCCGGCGGTCGCGCCATTGCTGTAGAAATTAATAGCGCATCACGCAATAACGACGGGGGCTACAGGCCAATAGAGCATATATTTAATGCCAAATTCGCCTGCCCGGTCTGCAGCTACTCGATTGCCGAACTGGAGCCCCGGCTGTTTTCCTTCAACTCGCCAGTCGGCGCCTGCCCGGCCTGTGACGGTCTGGGCGCGAATGATTTTTTTGACCCGGCGCGGGTGGTGGCCTTCCCCTCCCTGAGCCTGGCGGGCGGTGCCATCAAGGGCTGGGACCGGCGCAACGCCTACTACTTTGCCATGCTGGAGAGCCTGGCGGCGCATTACCAGTTTGACATTGAACAAGCCTTTGAATCGCTGCCGCCAACGGTGCAACAGGCGGTGCTGCAGGGCTCGGGCGAGGAAGACATCAAGTTCAGCTACGTGATGGACTCTGGCACTCTAACGGGCAAGAAGGTGAGCAAAAAACACCCGTTCGAGGGCATCATCCCCAACATGCAACGGCGCTATGCCGAGACCGACTCCGCCGTGGTGCGTGAAGACCTGGCGCGCTACCGCAGCACCCAGCCCTGCCCCGAATGCGGCGGCTCCCGGCTCCGGCTGGAGGCGCGCCACGTCAAGATTGGCGAAGGCGCGCAGGCGCGCGCTATTTTTGAACTCAGTCACCTGACGCTGCGTGACAGTTTTGAGTACTTCAGTGCGTTGACCATGCACGGCGCCAAGGGTGAGATCGCCAGCAAAGTCGTGCGTGAGATCGGCCTGCGCTTGAAGTTTCTCAATGATGTCGGGCTCAATTACCTGAGCCTGGACCGCAGCGCCGAGACGCTTTCCGGCGGCGAGTCGCAGCGCATCCGCCTGGCCAGCCAGATCGGCTCGGGCCTGACCGGTGTCATGTACGTGCTCGACGAGCCCAGCATCGGCTTGCATCAGCGCGACAACGACCGCCTGATCAGCACCCTGAAACACCTGCGCGACATCGGCAACAGCGTGCTGGTGGTCGAGCATGACGAAGACATGATGCGCGCGGCTGACCACATCATCGACATGGGGCCGGGCGCGGGCCTGCACGGCGGGCGCGTGATGGCGCAGGGCACCTTCGAGCAGGTCAAGGCCAACCCGGCATCACTCACCGGCCAGTACCTGGCGCACACGCTGCAGATTGCGGTGCCTTCCAGGCGCACGCGCTGGCTGCCCACCGTGAATGCTGGCGCCAGCGCCGACAAGTACAAGGCCTCGCGCTTCGCCCCGAGTCCGGCGGCGCTGCGCCGCGCTGCGCGTGAAGCGGTGCATCTGGCGACCCAGGGCACGCTGCAGTCGCTGCGGGTGATCGGCGCCAGCGGCCACAACCTGCAGGGCGTGGATGTTGAATTTCCGGTCGGCCTGTTCACCTGTGTCACCGGTGTCTCGGGCTCGGGCAAATCGACCCTGGTCAACGACACTCTGTACGCCGCGGTGGCGCGCACGCTGTACCGGGCGCACGAGGAACCGGCCGCGCATGAGGCGATCGAAGGCATTGAGCACTTTGACAAGGTCATCAATGTCGACCAGTCGCCCATCGGGCGCACGCCACGCTCGAATCCGGCCACCTACACCGGCCTGTTCACGCCCATTCGCGAGCTGATGAGTGAGGTGCCGATGGCGCGCGAGCGCGGCTACGGACCCGGGCGTTTCAGCTTCAACGTGAGTCAGTCCAGCGGTGGCGGGCGCTGCGAGGCCTGCCAGGGCGACGGCATGGTGAAAGTCGAAATGCACTTCTTGCCCGACGTCTATGTGCCCTGTGACGTCTGCGCCGGCCAGCGCTACAACCGCGAAACGCTGGAGGTGCTTTACAAAGGCAAAAACATCGCGCAAATTCTGGATCTGACGGTGGAAGCAGCGCACGAGTTTTTCAAGGCGGTGCCGACGATTGCGCGCAAACTGCACACGCTGCTGGACGTGGGCCTGTCCTACATCCGGCTGGGGCAGTCCGCCACCACGCTGTCCGGCGGCGAGGCCCAGCGCGTCAAGCTGGCGCTCGAACTGAGCAAACGCGACACCGGGCGCACGCTCTACATCCTGGACGAACCCACGACGGGATTGCACTTTGCCGACATCGACCTGCTGCTGAAAGTCTTGCACCAGTTGCGCGATGCGGGCAACACCATCGTGGTGATTGAACACAACCTGGACGTCATCAAGACGGCTGACTGGCTGATTGACATGGGGCCCGAAGGCGGCGCCGGTGGCGGCCAGGTGG
>DATCIC010000582.1:0-4831 GCA_036508025.1 Rhodoferax sp.
CCCGCCAGCGGGCGACAAACCGCACCGCTACATCTTTACCGTGTATGCCCTGAAAGACAAGCTTGAAGTGCCGGCTGACGCCACCGCTGCGCTGACTGGCTACATGATCCACGGCAACAGCCTGGGCCAAGCCAGCTTCACGGCCAGGTATGGCCGACCGAAAGCCAAATGAGCGACCGGACAAACCATTAGCCGGCAGCGCCGGTGTCAAACAGGCGTCAGTCGCTTTTGTTTTTTTAGTCAAAACCGGATTACCCTCGGCCCATGACCCCATCCCTAGCGCCGCCCTGCGTGCCCCAAATTCGCCTCTACCAAAACTGGCTGCGCGAGCACCGGGGCTTGTCGTTTGATTCGTACGACGCTTTATGGCGCTGGTCGGTGACCGATCTGGACACTTACTGGCAAAGCATCTGGGACTACTTTGAGCTGCAGTCGCCGACGCCGCACAGCGCGGTGTGTGACGGTGCGCCGATGCCAGGCACGCGCTGGTTCGTGGGTGCCCGCGTCAACTATGCGCAGCAGGTGCTGCGGCATGTGGCTGCGGCCGATGCGGGCGGCTTCCCGGCCATCCTCAGCCACAATGAAGAGACGCTGGGCAGCGCACCAGCCCAGCAGTTGAGCTGGCCCGAGTTGCGCCGCCAGGTCGCCTCGCTGGCGCTGCACCTGCAGGCGCAAGGGGTGCAGCCGGGCGACCGGGTCGCCGCTTACCTGCCCAACAATCCTGAGGCGATGGTGGCTTTTCTGGCCACGGTGAGCATCGGGGGGGTGTGGAGCATTTGCGCGCCTGACATGGGCAGCAACGCGGTGCTGGACCGCTTCCAGCAAATCGAGCCCAAGGTGCTGATTGCCTGCGACGGCGTCACCTATGGCGGGCGCGAGCTAGACCGTCGCTCGGTGCTGGTCGAACTGTGCGCGGCACTGCCCACGGTGCGGCATCTGATTGTGCAGAGCAACCTGGGGCGGCCCACAGACACTATTAAAACAGTAGCTAGTCAAGCTTATTTCACGGGGGCTACAGGCAAAAATGATGCAAAAACTGATGCCTTCGAGCCGCTTTGGCTGGCGTTCGACCATCCGCTGTGGGTGGTCTATTCGAGTGGCACCACCGGCCTGCCCAAACCGATTGTGCACGGCCATGGCGGCACGATACTGGTGGCACTGGCGCTGAAAAACCTGCACAACGATATTGGCTGCAGTTACGACCCCAACACGCTCGGCGAGCGCTACCACTGGTACAGCACCACGGGCTGGGTGATGTGGAATGCGCAAGTCAGTGGTCTGCTCAGTGGCACCACCTGCTGCCTGTTTGACGGCAGCCCGGGCGGGCGCAGCGTCGACGCCGCCGGCAATAAAGTGGCCCCGGACTGGAGCACCTTGTGGCGCTTTGCAGCCGAGTTGGGCGTGACCTTTTTTGGCGCCGGTGCCGCCTTTTATGCCAACTGCCAGAAGGCCGGTGTGGAGCTGGGCGACTGCGGCGACCTCAGCCACATCCGGGCACTTGGCAGTACCGGCTCACCCTTGAGTCCCGAGGCGCAAGCCTGGGGGACCGAGCAGTTCGCCAAGATGGGGACGCCTGACATCTGGTGGTGCAATATTTCCGGCGGCACCGATTTTTGTGGTGCCTTCATCGGTGGCAATCGAGAATTGCCTTTGATTCCCGGTGAAATGCAGTGCCGCTTGCTCGGCTGTGCGGTCGAGGCCTGGAACGAGCAGGGCGAGCCGGTGATCGATGAGGTCGGAGAACTGGTGTGCGTCCAGCCGATCCCGAGCATGCCGCTGTATTTATGGGCCGATGTCGGCAAGCAGCGCTACCTGGCCAGCTACTTCGACACCTACCCCGGCGTCTGGCGTCATGGCGACTGGCTCAAGATCGGACGCCATGGCGGCTGCGTGATCTATGGCCGCTCAGATGCAACCATCAACCGCCACGGCCTGCGCATGGGCACCAGCGAGCTCTACAGCGCGGTCGAGGCGCTGCCCGAAGTGCTGGACTCGATGGTGGTCGATCTCGAATACCTGGGGCGCGAGAGTTACATGCCGCTGTTTGTGGTGCTGCGCGAAGGCGTGACGCTGGACGACACCGTCCGGGCCAAACTGGTGAACGCGATCAAAACCGCGTTGTCGCCGCGCTTTGTGCCCGATGAAATTTTTCAGGTGGCGGAGATTCCGCGCACCTTGTCGGGCAAGAAACAGGAGCTGCCCATCAAAAAGCTGCTGCTGGGGCAGCCGCTGGACAAGGTGCTCAACCGCGAGGCGATGGCCAACCCGGCTTGCCTGGACTGGTATGTGGCCCTGGCGCGGTCGCGGTCGCATCCCTGAGGCCCGCGCCAGAGGGCATTAGATAGCTTGCATCCGGGCGCGAATCAAGTGGCGGCTGGTATCGGAAAACCCCGTTCTGGCGTGTAAGGCCACATGGTTATTGACAATCGAAAAACTGTCTGAGGGAAGCGACGAACTGAAAGCGTCCGTCGAGGAGTCAATAGCAAGTTCAAGCAGTTCAAGAGCACGCCGAACCTCGAGTGAATCGTATTCTGGCCGCAGGCGCAAACCCTCCTCCAAAGTGTCTTTGCGAAAGCGGATGTAGGGCGTGTCTCCAAAGATCGGTGAAAACGTAAATTCTGCGCACGCTGCTGCACCTAACGAGGTGAAGCTACTGGGTATCCTGAACGGTAGTTTTTCCGTCTCGAGCAGCTTGTAGGCATCGCTCCCTTCGCTGTTTGCCATGAGCCTGTTTTTGACCAACCGGGCATCAAGAAAGCTGCTGACCCCGCCACCGCACTTGGCGGCACACACGGTGTAGAGAAAGATGTACTTCTCTGGATAGGAAAAATACTGCGTGTCAGTGTGGTAATAAGCTTCGGCGGCGTGTTCGGAAAAAGTGGCGTAGTGGTTTTTGCTGGTTGGCCTGGCTTTCACATCCCAAAGTATTCGTTGCGAAACCTGGTCGGTTGGTGTCGGCGAACCCAGGGCCAGCGATGTGCAGAGCAGCAATTTGCGCTGAATGGGCAGCGAATACGCCGACAAGCCGAAATTTCTGGTGAACAAAGCGCAGTAGCGCCCCCCGAGAAGTTCGTACAGCTCGCTGGATAGTTGCAGCAGCTCGGGCGCTGCGTCGTAGACATCGAGTCGAAAGCGGGGCTCTTTTGCATGGTGACCAACCCATGCCGAATCTGCCTCTTCACCATAGTAGCAATCGAAGACATCAAGCAGAGATTGAAGCCGGGCTGCCCAGAACTGAGGCATTTCGAACCATCCGATTCCGGGTTTTTCTTCTTTGATGGTGTTCAGCATGAATATGTCTTTCAGAGTGGATGAAACTAATGAACGCCTTGTTGCTCAACCGGCTGCCAGCCGTGCCAAGCGACGAGTGCCGTGGCAACCGTGGCAAGGAGCGCGAACACGCTGATGCCCGGCCAGCGAAAACTCTCCCACAACACGCCGGGAACAAGTGCACCGACCGTTCCACCCAGGTAGTAACAGGACAAATAGAGCCCAATGGCCAGGGCGCGATCCTGGCGTACGATGCTGTTCAGGTAGCTGTTGGCAATCGCCTGACAGACGAAGATACCGGTGGAGAAAAAGCCCAGACCAACGATGAGCATCGGCAAGGGCGGCAATTGCGTTAATGCAATGCCGAATACTGAACAGCAAAGCGCGACGACGATCACCGCCCGATGCGACACCCAGGGGACAAAGCGACTGCACACCGGTGCAGCGACAACCCCGGCCAGAAAGATGGCATAGATGGAACTGATGGCCCGCGGGCCGAACTGGTAAGGCGGCACCGCCAACAACAGGGAAACGCCTGAAAAAATGGCCACCTGGGAGAGCAATAAGCCGCTGCCAACCAGCAGCGTGATCACTAGCCGAGCATCGCGCATGAGGGAGAGAACAGCGTTGCCCGTCGAACGCCCATGCGCCCTCACTACAAATTTCTCGGCCGGCAGTCCAAGGTGAATCAGAAAAGCGAGCAACAAGGTCACGGCAGCTGAAGCGGCAAACGCACCTGACCAACCCCACTCAGCAGCGCACCATCCTGGCAGGAGCCGCCCCAGCAGAGCGCCGCACGTGGTGCCAGAGACGTAGATGCCAATCTTCGATGGCAATTCTTGGCTGCTGAATTCGTCGCCAATATAGGCCGAGGCCGCCGAAAAAATCGCCGGGATGAGCAGACCCTGAACCAAGCGCAAAGCAACAAAAACCTGGAAAGACGCGCTAAACGCACAGAGCAGCGTCGGGAGTGCGAGAAGAGCGGTGGCCAGCACGATGACCCGCTTCCTGCCGAAACGATCCGACAGGCCACCGGCAAAGGGGGCGGCGATCGCAATGCCCAACGTCGTCGCAGAAATGCAAACCGTCGTGTCCGCCAGATGGATGCCAAAGCCTTGGGCCAATTCGTTCAGCAGGGGCTGCGGGGTGTAGATGTTCAGAAAAGCCGCGACACCACAGAGGGCAAGGCTGACATGCCGGACATCGGGGCATTGGATTTGAGTTTGCATGCCCGGATGCTAGGAGCGCACCAGGCCATGCGTCCAATACGCAATAGTTGGCGACTTGATATGGAAAAAGTATCATTGACGAAGCCGTTTGAGCGATGATCATCGGCCACGCTGCTGGCCCAACACCCTTTTTCCCCAACCTTGAGCAGTGCATGAATTTACGTCAGCTACGCTATTTCGTCGCCGTTGCAGAGGAATTGCATTTCGGCCGGGCGGCGGTTCGTCTGCATATTTCACAACCGCCGCTTTCGCAGCAAATTCATAACCTGGAAGAGGTCCTCGGGGTCACTCTGTTCACGCGGGAAAAGAAACGCGTCGAACTGACTTTCGCC
>DATCIC010000583.1:0-2227 GCA_036508025.1 Rhodoferax sp.
AAAGGCAACTATTTTTCATTCAGCGGACGGGCGAACTTTTCGCATCTGATTTATCCGATGCCTGAAGCCGGTGGCCTGGGCATCCATCTGACGCTGGATCTGGCCGGACGACCGCGCTTTGGCCCGGATGTGCAATGGGTGCCGGAACTTGACTACACCGTGGACCCAGCTAGGCTGGTTACCTTTCAGAATCAAATCCGTCATTACTGGCCCGGCGTCGACGCCGGCACCCTGCAGCCCGACTATGTCGGCATCCGGCCCAAATTGGCGGCGCAGGGCGCACCGGCCGCAGATTTCCGGATTGACGATCACACCCGGCATGGCGTTGCAGGCCTGATCAATCTGTTTGGCATCGAATCGCCCGGACTCACCGCCGCGCTGGCCATCGCCGACCATGTGGCACAAAGCCTGATGATATGAGAATGTCACATAATATATAAACTTAGATTTTAGAAATAGCTATTTTATTTATAGCTACTTGCACAGTAGGTTAAATGGCTTTAGCCAATAAATCACCCAGCCTCGGATTGCATAAAACCGCTCATAAAAAAACAAGTTATGAGATATTCGCATGAATGTTGGGCGACCCATCAGACCATCGCTGATCGCAGCCCCAACGCCTGGCTGCGCACGGCGTGCTATGCAGTTTGTGCGTGACCCATGGCCTCTTTTTGAAAAGCATCAATCAGCCGGATGCGAGACGACCCTTGGTTCCAGATCAAACCAACCTCCCGGTTTTGATGGGGTCGTGAAAGCGGTATTTTTTTGAGCGAAAGACCTTGTGGCCAAGGCGGCGCCCAGTCCGGGATCAAAGACACGCCCAAATCTTGATCCACCATGACGGCGATCGCATCCAGTGCATCCAATTCAAACCGGACTTTCGGGGCCAAGCCTGCCTGCTGCAAATAGCGTTCCGCAAGGTAACCGCCCCATTGATTTTTGTCGTAACTGATAAAGGGATGGCTCATTAAAAGAGCATGGGGGTCGTCTTGCGTGGTCGAGGTCGAGGCGATGACGATCAACGGTTCTTTTCTCAGATTGACCCAGTCCAGCACTTTCGGAATGGGAAACCCCGGCTTGACAATGATGGCGGCATCCAGATCGCCGTTGTGAACGCGTCGGTACAGACGTTCCGAGGAACCGGGCTCGATGAAAACCTCAATTTTTGAATGCAATCTGACCAGTCCCCCCAGCATGTGCGGAACCATCCCGGTCAGCGCAGTTGCGATGGCGCCAATCCTGAGTTCACCCGAGAGAATGTCATCATCGACCACAAAGCGCAGGTCGTTGAAATCTCTTAAAACACTTCGGGCCCGCAAGGCCAGTTTGGCACCGGCTTCGGTCGGCCGTACCGTGCGTCCGGCCCGCATGACAAGCTTGGTTCCCATCTCGGCTTCCAGCGTCTGTAACCGTTGCGCCACGGCCCCTGGCGTGACATTCATTTGACGCGCTGCGTCAACCAGCGTGCCACTGTTAACGACCGCAATCAATGTTTCAAGAAATAAGGTGTCCAAATAAGGTGTCCATAACGTAGAAAAACTGTTTCCTGAAAGGATGATAGCGGTCTTTACCTATCTTTCTGAAACCCCCACACTCGCGCTAGCATTTTTGGATTGAAGAAATTCCACCATTGAGGCGTCTGTCGCCAATGCAATCAACATGGAGACTGTTTATGGATATGGGATTAGCCGGTAAGACCGCACTGGTGCTTGGCGCAGGTGGCGGACTGGGGTGTGCCATTGCATGCGCATTGGCGCGCGAAGGGGCCAACATCGCGGTCGCCGATATCAATGAAGAGGCGCTCATGCGCACCGTTGAGTCCGTGCAAAAAGCAGGCGGCACCGCACTCCCCCTGCTGTGGGACATTGGCGACCTGTCGGTGGTGGATGCGCGCATTCTGGACATTGAAAACCGCTTTGGTGGCGTGGATGTACTGATCAACAACACGGGCGGCCCGCCGCCCACCACGGCGTTTGGCCAGGACGCAGCCCTGTGGACGCGCAGTTTTCAGAGCATGGTGTTGTCGGTGCTGGCCATCACGGATCGTGTGCTGCCGGGTATGCGCGTCAAGAAGTGGGGACGGATCATCACCAGCACGTCTTCCGGCGTGATTACCCCCATCCCGAATCTGGCAATCTCCAATGCGCTGCGTTTGTCCCTGGTCGGCTGGTCCAAAACTCTGGCACGCGAAGGGGCCAACATCGCGGTCGCCGATATCAATGAAGAG
>DATCIC010000584.1:0-10413 GCA_036508025.1 Rhodoferax sp.
GGCTTGCCGACATCGGATTCGACCTTCTCAGGCGCCGCTGCGGCGGCGCGGGCGGGGTCGACACCGGCTTCCTTGAGCGCGGCCAGAATCGCTTCGGCTCGCTGCGCACCCAGCTTGGCCAAGGCGTCGGCAGCCAGCGGCTGGTTCTGGTTCAGGCGCTCCTGCAACTGGTTGTAGAAGGCACTGGCATCGGCCACCTGCGGTTCGCCCTGGATCAGCTTGCCGACGCGCTGCCAGAGCGGCAGTTTCGCCTGGGCCGCTTCGGTCTTGGTGTCCGGCATGCTCGCCGCAGCAGCGGGTGCGGCAGCGCCCCCTTCCGCTGCCTTTTTCTGCTTGTCGAGTTCCGCCTCGCCGAAGCGTTCGGCATACAAAGCCCGCATCGCGCCGCGTACCGCGCGATCACCCAGGTCCACCGGACCAGGCTCTTCGCCTGCCTGGAGCTTGATGCCGGCACGGCGGGCGATCTCGACCCGCAGCGCGCGCGCCCGCAAGGCGGCGCCATCGGCTGCTTCGCTGTACTGTGCGGGCACCAAGAGTTTCAGCTGCGCGCGCTTGACCAGAATCTGCGCCACCTGCTTGAGCTTTTCGCGCTCCGGGGACAGCAGCCTGTCGCTGCCGGCATCGAAGTCGATCGACTCCAGCTTCTCGCCGCTGACGCCCAGCAGGCTGCCCAACGCGCGAAACGGCGCGGTGACGATCCTGGTCAGCAGGTTCCCGATGGCCTTCCAGATGATGGCGCCGTAGCTGAACTTCGGGTCACTGAGGTTGCCCGAGATTGGCAGGCCGAGGTCGATGCGGCCATCGCTGTCCTTGAGGATGGCGATTGCCAGCTGCAGCGGCAGCTTGAGCGCATCGGGGCTGTCGACCCGCTCGCCCAGGGTCAGCTTGTCAATGACGATCTGGTTGGCGCCTTCCAGCTGGCTGTCGCGCACCTTGTATTGCAAGTCCAGCGAGATCTTGCCTTCGGCGATCTTATAGCCGGCGAATTTCATGGTGTAGGGCGACACAGCCACCATGTCGACATTCTTGAACACCATGTTCACGTCGGTGTTATTGCGCGGCGCGAAGGGGTTGATGTCGCCGCGGATGCGCGCCAGGCCGAACTCGTCGACCCGGCCGTCAAGCTCGATCTGGCTGCGCGCCTCGCGGTTGGATGACAGTCCGTTGATCACGCCGTTCAGTTCGTATATCTTAGCGCTGAACTGCGGCCGCAAACTGAGATCGGTGAAGTCCAGTTTGGCGTTCTGGAAGCGCACGCGCCGGATGCGAACCGGGAACGGGTCGTCCGCAGCCTTAGCCTGAGTCGGCGCCTCGACTTTCGCGCCGGCATTGGGCTTCACCAGCAGGCGGGCCGCATTGAAACTGCGGTCGTCTTCGATGATCAGCTTGGCGTTGGGCTCGACGATGCGCAGTTCCGGGATGTCGAGCCGGTTGGGGCGCAGGCTGGCCGTGAGCTTGTCGGCGCCTGCGTTCTTCCACGCGGCGAACAGGCCACCGTCTTCTTCGTTGAGTGTCAGCCCGGCGACGTTGAGCGCGCCCACGTAACGCAGACTCGCGCTCTTGGCCGTGCCCGCGCCGGTGGTGAGCCGCCCTTGCGCGGAGACATTGCCGCGGGCGATTTTCAGCTTCAGATAATGGGCCAGGAGGGGCTGCAAGGGCGCCAGCGCGAGCTGCTTGAGACGCACATCGGCCTGCAGTTCGCCGCTGGCCGGGACCACGCTGCCTTGTGCCGTGAACTGCCCCCCTTCGCGCAGGGCTAAGCCCGCGTTGAACTTAACCGGTCGCTTCAGATCGCTGCTGGCTCCTTCTAGTTTTACCGCCAGGTCGGTAACGTGAACCTTGACGCCCGCGCCCGTATCCGTCATATCGACGCCAAACTTGCTCAGTTCCACGGTCTTGGCCACGGCGACCCACGGCTTGCCGGGCGCCACCACTGGCGCTTGCGCTCTGGTCGCGCCGGATCGGGGCAACAGGTCCACGAGATTGAATTTCCCGTCCCGCTTGCGCACGAGCTGCAGTTGCCCGCCCTCGGCATAGAGGCGCCCGACGCTGACCTGCCGGGCAGCCAAGTCGAGTCTGCCGTCCGTGAAAGCCAGCTGCGCCAGCTTGAACGGGGCTTGCGTGCCGCTGGCCAGCGCCAGGTCAGTGAGCGAAAGGGCAGCCTGCGAGAGCTTCAGCTGGAAGTTGGCGCCTGCCTGCTCGGCGGCCACTTGCAGCTGCAGCCGCACTTTGCCCGCGTTCAATTTGAGTGGCGGTCTGGCCGTTTCGTCCACCGCGCTGACCGCCACCTGATCGAACAGCACTTGCTTGACCGCCAGCTTCCAGTTGTTGACAGCCACTGCGGTAACCGGCCCCGAGGCCGCTGCGGGGCCCGCGCTGGCAATCATGAGGTTCGTCAGATCGAGTTCACCCTTGGCGTCGCGTTTGACACTGAGCTTGCCGCCGTCGGCCCGCACCTCGCCCGCCGTCGCCTGCCGGCGTTCCAGATCGGCGTTGATGTCGTTGACGTCCAGGCGCGTCAGCGCCGCGAAGGAATCGGTCACGCCCTCGCGCGCCAGCGCCAGGTCGCGCAGCGACACCTTGGCGCCTTCCAGCCTGGCTTCGAACTTGCCGCCGACATAGGACAGGCTGTAAGGCAAGGTGGCGGAAAGCTGCCCGGCTGCCACTCTCGCACGGGTGTACGACTTGAGATAAACCGACAGCTCCGGCAGCGAAGCGTTTTCAAGGGTCACTTCGCCGCTGGCGCGGATCGGGTTCACCGACGCAGTGCCCTTCCAGCGCATCTTGCCGCCGCGCGCGGATTGGGCCGTGAGAGTATGAGCGTCGTTGTTCTCCGGCAAGGTGCTGAAATTGCTCAGCGAAAAATCGATCGGCGCAAAGGTGTTGTCATAACCGGCCCGCCGGTCGTGCACGTCCACCTTGCCCTGTTCCAGCGCGAGTTGCTCGATGACCACGCGTGGCAGGCTGGTGTCGGTGGACGCTTCGTGCGGTCGGCGCTCAAGCGTGGCCAGCAGCTCGGCGAGATTGAATTTGCCGTCCGGCGCGATGGCCAGGTTCGCGCTCGGCGCGGTGATGCGGATGTCGGAAAAACTCCAAGCGCGCCGGATCAGGGATTTCCATTGCAGTGCCACGGCGAGCTTGCCGATGGCGAACAGCGGCGCGCCGTCGGCCTCGGCCAGGTGCAAATCCTGCGCCTCCAGACGCAAAGTGAAGGGATTGAAACGGACCTCGCCGATGGTCGCCTGGCGCGCCAGTTCGGTCTGCCCGAACTTGGGGACCTGATTCTTGATCAGCAGCGGAACCAGCCAAAACCCGGCTACCGTATAGGCGGCCAGCAAGCCCGCCGCGCCCGCCACCCACCGCTTCCACCGAATATTTGTCGACCGCACGCTCTGTTTTGCCATTGTTGCCCCTTGATGGCTTTTTGTTGTCTTGGAGGGCAGAAATCAGCGCCTCACGTGTGAGTATGCCCCTTTGGCGGCCGGACTGTTCATGGTTTAACTCGCTACCAGTTCCCGCACCGCCGCCAGTTGCCGCCGCGACACCCACAGCAATTCATCAATGCCGTTGAGCCGCACGGCCCAGCCCTCGCCTTCTTGCGGGTCATGGTACTTCTCCAGCGAGCGCACGGCGCGCCTAGCAATCAGGGCATTGCGGTGGATGCGCAGGAAGCGCGTCTTGTACTGGTCTTCGAGTTCGCTCAAGGCGCCTTCCAGCAGGTAGCTCCGAGCAGCCGTGCGAACTGTGATGTATTTCAGCTCCGCCTTCAGGTACAGCACCTCGGCCAGCGGCACGCGCTCGGTCCGGCCACGGTCTTGAATAATCAACACTTCTTGAGGTAAATCAGGCTGTAGCCCCCGTATATTATGCTTAGTACGCTCTATTTTTTGTAGCGCAAGCTGCAGCCGCTCCAGCCGCACCGGCTTGGTCAGGTAGTCCACCGCTTCGACCTCGAACGCCTGCACCGCATGCTCCGCGAAAGCCGTGACAAATACAACCGCCGGCGGTTCGGGCAGCGTTTGCAGTGTCTGCGCCAGCGTCAAGCCGTCGGCGCCCGGCATGTGAATGTCGATCAAAGCCACATCGACCGGGTGGTGCTGCAACCACGCCAAGGCCTGCGCGGCGTTAGCGGCCTCGGCCTCAACGCTGGCCGCGGGCGCCGTGCAATCCCCCAGCAGCGTTCGCAGGCGGGCACGCGCCAGGGCTTCATCGTCCACGATCAATACCTTCAGAGCCATCGCGTTACCCCTCGCCTCATAGCGGCACCTCGATGCGAACTTGAAACACACCGTCCTTCAACCCGTACTGAAACTGGCCCTGCACGTCGTGCAGCAGGCTGAGCCGATCCCGCACGTTGTTCAGCGCCACCCCGCTGCCAGGCTCACTATTGCCCACGGGCACGGTGTTGGTCACCTTGATGACGACGCTTGATCCCCGGCGTTGCGTGGATATCTTGATTTCTGCTCCTTGCGCGCTGGGCTCGACCCCGTGTTTGACCGCGTTTTCCACCAGCGGCTGCAGCAGCAAGGGCGGCAATTTGGCGCTCGATGCGCTCGGGTCCAGCGCCCACTCCACCTGAATGCGCTCGCCAAAGCGCAGCTTCTCGATCGCCAGATAGCGCTGCGCCAGCATGATCTCATCGGCCAGGGTGACCGATTTCCCCGGTTCCATGAGTGCATGGCGAAACAGGTCGCTCAAATCTTCCAGCAAGGTTTCGGCCTTGGCCGGCTCCGCACGCACCAGCGCAATCGCCGTGTTGAGCGTATTGAACAGAAAATGCGGTCGAATGCGGGCCTGCAACTCACTCAAGCGCGCTGCCATAGCCGCTGGCGTTTGGCCTTTGGCGCGCAACACCAGCGCCGCCACCAGCGCCGCCGACAGCAGGGCACCGCTGGCCGCACTGGCCAGCCAGGGCGCCGGCTCCAGCAGCCCCACCAGCGACAGCACGCCACAGCCGTACAAACCGGCCACAGCCCCCAGGGCAACACCGGCCACCTGCTGGGCGCTGCTGCTCAGGCGGGCCAGCAATTTCTTGAGGCTGCACGCCGCAATCAACCAGACCAGCGTGGCCGGCAAAGCGCCGCCGGTGAGCAGGGACAGGCGCGTCAGCCAGTCAAGAAAAGTCGCGGAACCAAACATGACCCCCACCGCCACCACCGCTTCAACAAACAGCACGGCGCGCAGCATCACGCCCACATGACAGGCATCAAACACCGGCACGGCTGCAGACTTGGGTGCCGGCTCCGGCGCCGGTTCCTGGAAGGTCGATAAAATTTGAGAATCTTTCATTGATCAATGAGGTTTCAAGCTCACGCAAGTTTGGGCCTGATTATTGATGATCCTCTGGCGCAAGCCTCACTCGCATGAGCCCACCCCATGTCACACAACCAATTTGATAAAAAATCACAAGCCTGGTCTGCCCTATTCTCCGAGCCGATGAGCGATCTGGTCAAGCGCTACACCGCCAGTGTATTTTTTGACAAGCGGCTGTGGCAGGCCGATATTGCGGGCAGTTTGGCCCATGCCGACATGCTGGCCGCGCAAAAAATCATCAGCTTGGAGGATCACAACGCGATTCAAAGCGGTATGGCCACCATCAGTGCCGAGATCGAATCCGGCGCCTTTGACTGGAAGCTTGACCTCGAAGACGTGCATCTCAACATCGAAGCGCGCCTGACGCAACTCATCGGCCTGGCGGGCAAGCGCCTGCACACCGGCCGCAGCCGCAACGACCAGGTCGCCACCGACGTGCGGCTTTGGCTGCGCGGCGAGATTGACCTGATTGGCGCGCTGCTCACCGACCTGCAAAAGGCGTTGCTGGAAGTGGCCGAGAAAAATGTCGAAGTGATTCTGCCCGGTTTCACCCACCTGCAGGTGGCGCAACCCATCAGCTTTGGTCACCACATGCTGGCTTATGTGGAGATGTTCAGCCGCGACGCCGAACGCATGCTGGAGGTGCGCCGCCGCACCAATCGCCTGCCGCTGGGCGCCGCTGCCCTGGCGGGCACCAGCTATCCGCTGGACCGCGAGCGTGTGGCGCTCAGTCTGGGCATGGTCGACGACCAAGGCCAGCCGCAGGTCTGCCAGAACTCGCTGGACGCTGTCAGCGACCGCGACTTCGCCATTGAATTCACCGCTAGCGCCTCACTGTGCATGGTGCACATCAGCCGCATGAGCGAAGAGCTGATTCTGTGGATGAGCCAAAACTTTGGCTTTATCAAAATCGCCGACCGCTTCACCACCGGCAGCTCCATCATGCCGCAGAAGAAAAACCCGGACGTGCCCGAACTGGCGCGCGGCAAGACCGGGCGCGTGGTCGGCCACCTGATGGGCCTGATCACCCTGATGAAGGGCCAGCCACTGGCCTACAACAAGGACAACCAGGAAGACAAGGAGCCCTTGTTTGACACGGTGGACACGCTCAAAGACACGCTGCGCATCTTTGCCGAGATGATCGGTGGCCAGCTCAACCCAGCCACCGGCGTCAAAGAGGGCGGCATCAGCGTCAACCCGCAAGCCATGGAACAAGCGGCCCTCAAAGGCTACGCTACCGCCACCGATCTGGCCGACTATCTGGTCAAAAAGGGCCTGCCATTCCGCGATGCGCATGAGACGGTGGCGCACGCCGTCAAAATGGCCATCACGCACCAGGTGGATCTATCGGAATTGCCGCTGGCGGTGTTGCAGCAGTTCAACCCCAGTATTGAGAAGGACGTGTACGAAGTGCTGTCCTTGCGCGGCTCGCTCAATGCACGCGACATTTTGGGTGGCACGGCGCCGAATCAGGTGCGGATGCAGATTCCGCGGCACCTGAAGCGGCTGAGCTGAGGGCCTTGCTTTTCGCCATGGCTGCCAGCCTTAATTACTATTCATTTACATGAGGTTCCCGTTCTTGTGATCTCGGCCAAAGACCTCGCTCACGTCGCGAACTCGAATCCCTCAAGCCTTGTGAATTGGAATGTAAATCTCCCCACCTGCCTTCTTGAATTCTTCCGACATGCTTTCCATGCCGTCACTCAGGGCCTGCTCGTCGCTCACGCCCTTGGTCTTGGCGTAGTCGCGCACCTCTTGCGAGATCTTCATGGAGCAGAACTTCGGCCCGCACATGGAGCAGAAATGCGCCACCTTGGATGAATCCTTGGGCAGGGTCTCATCGTGAAAGTTGCGCGCCGTGTCGGGGTCGAGCGACAGGTTGAACTGGTCCATCCAGCGGAACTCGAAACGTGCTTTGGACAGCGCGTCATCGCGTGCCCGCACGCCGGGGTGACCTTTCGCCACGTCGGCCACATGGGCGGCGATCTTATAGGTGATGATGCCGACTTTCACGTCATCGCGATCCGGCAAACCCAGGTGTTCCTTGGGCGTGACGTAGCACAGCATGGCAGTGCCGAACCAGCCGATCATGGCCGCGCCAATGCCACTGGTGATGTGGTCGTAGCCGGGCGCGATGTCGGTGGTCAGAGGCCCAAGCGTGTAGAACGGCGCCTCGTGGCAGTGCTTGAGCTGCTCGGTCATGTTGGCCTGCACCATGTGCATCGGCACGTGGCCGGGGCCTTCGATCATCACCTGCACGTCCTGCTGCCAGGCTTGCTGCGTCAATTCACCCAGGGTGCGCAATTCGGCGAATTGCGCTTCGTCATTGGCGTCGGCGCCGGAGCCGGGGCGCAGGCCGTCGCCCAGCGAATAGCTGACATCAAAAGCTTTCAGGATTTCCGTCATTTCATCAAAGTGGCTGTAGATGAAATTTTCTTGGTGGTGGGCAATGCACCACTTGGCCATGATCGAGCCGCCGCGCGACACAATGCCGGTCATGCGGTTGGCCGTGAGGTGGATGAAGGCGAGACGCACACCGGCATGCACCGTGAAGTAATCAACGCCCTGCTCGGCTTGCTCGACCAGCGTGTCACGGAAAATTTCCCAGGTCAGGTCTTCAGCGATGCCGCCCACTTTTTCCAGCGCCTGGTAAATCGGCACGGTACCGATCGGCACCGGCGAGTTGCGCAGAATCCAGTCGCGCGTGGTGTGGATGTTGCGGCCGGTGGACAGGTCCATCACAGTGTCAGCGCCCCAGCGCATCGACCACACCAGTTTTTCGACCTCTTCCTCGATGCTGGAAGTCACGGCCGAGTTGCCGATGTTGGCGTTGATCTTGACCAGAAAGTTGCGGCCAATCGCCATCGGCTCCACTTCGGGGTGGTTGATGTTGGCGGGAATGATGGCGCGGCCACGGGCGATTTCGTCGCGCACAAACTCGGGCGTCATGATTTTCGGGATGCTGGCGCCAAAGCTGTTGCCGGCCAGGCGTTTTTCGCGCTCGGCATTGCCCAGATACTGTTCCATCCATGCCAGCTTCTGGTTCTCGCGGATCGCCACGTATTCCATCTCGGGGGTGATGATGCCTTTACGAGCGTAGTGCATCTGCGACACGTTGGCACCGGCCTTGGCGCGGCGCGGCGTGCGCTGCAGCCCGGCGGCCTGTGCGCGCAGGGAAGCCAGCGTTTCGGACTCGCCGTTTTTCAGGCCATCGTCAAGTGCAAAGGGCGTGCGGCCGGTGTAAAACTCGGTATCGCCACGGGACTCGATCCAGCCAGCACGCACCGGTGCCAGCCCCTGGCGCACGTCGATCGTGGCTTGCGGGTCGGTGTAGGGACCGGAGGTGTCATAGACCACGACGGCCTCGCCGTTGCTCTGCATGATTTCACGCATCGGCACGTTGACTCCGGCTTGCGTGCCGGGCACGTAGATTTTGCGCGAGGCCGGCAAGGGCTCGCGCGTGAGGCTCATCAACTGGCTGAATTTGTCGGGTGCATTCATCGCGGGTCTCCTGAAGTTGGAATGAGGAAGTGCTCCGGAGAACAGTCAACCAAACACGCGAACAGGAAGGACAGCACGAAACCCGAATTACCCCGTCAAGGGGCCATGGGACTGCAAGTCTGGCTCTTCTTCCGCCGGTATGAACCGGATCAAGTTCGCGGGTTTGGTGACCATCTCAGCGCATCCATAGCGCACCCCGGGCAAGGGCGCAGTTTAAGCGATCCTGCGGGCACCTACAACCGCGCCATCCGGAACCGGCTGTTGATTGACCTGTCCTGGGACATCGAGCCATCTGGAGGGCAACACCTACTCCCGACTCGACACCCGTGAGCTGATCGAGCACGGCAAGGCAGCGCGCGGCAACGGTAGCCCCGGCAGGCTGACGCAGATCGAGGGCTGCTCCAAGGTGCGATACTTAGTCTCATGTGGTTGAATTTCCTATCCGTATCCGTCAGCCGCAAAGCATTACGCTAAGGAGAGCAAAATGGAATACAGAACACTGGGTCGCTCTGGCTTGAAGATATCGGTGTTGAGCATGGGCACCTTTTCGTTCGGCGGCAAAGGCGACTTCGCCATGGTCGCCAAGCAGGGGGTGGACGAAGCCCGCCGGCTTGTCGACACCTGCATCGACGGTGGCATCAACGTCTTCGACACATCGAACATGTATTCCGCCGGCCGCTCGGAGGAAATACTCGGCGAAGTGCTGGAAGGTCGACGTGACAAGATCCTGATCTCCTCCAAGGCGCGCATGCGGATCGGCGACGGGCCGAATGATGAAGGCGTGTCACGCTATCACCTGATCCGCGAGTGCGAGCGTAGCCTGAAGCGGCTGCGCACCGATCATATCGACATCTATTTCATGCATGAATGGGACGGCCTGACGCCGCTGGAAGAGATGCTTTCGGCGCTGGATACGCTCGTGGCGCAGGGCAAGATCCGCTATATCGGTTGCTCGAATTACTCCGGCTGGCACATCATGAAGGCGCTGGGCGTATCGGATCTCAGGCAATATCCACGATTCGTAACCCAGCAGATCCACTATACGCTGGAGGCACGCGAGGCAGAATACGAGCTGTTGCCGATCTCGGTGGACCAGGGTCTCGGCGTGATGGTGTGGAGCCCCCTGGCCGCCGGACTGCTTTCGGGCGCGTTCCGCCGCGATGCAAAGCCTGCGGATTCCCGTCAGGCGGCGGGATGGAGCGAGCCGCCGATCCGCGATGAGAACCGGCTGTGGAACATCGTCGATACGCTTGTCGACATCGCAGCAAAGCGCGAGGTATCGCCGGCGCAGATTGCTCTTGCGTGGACACTTTCGCGCCCTGGCATCACCTCGCTTGTGGTCGGCGGGCTGACGCCGCAGCATTTCAGCGACAACATCGCAGCCGTCGATCTGGTACTGATGGCAAGCGAGCTGGAACAGCTCAATCAGGTCAGCCGGGCACCCTATATTTATCCGTACTGGCACCAGCACAACTTCGCCAGCGACCGCTTCTGCGCGGGCGATTTGGCCCTGCACGCCAGCTACCAGGACCTGGGCAATATCTGAAATCGGAAACGGCGGGCGGGGGCTGGAGGTCCGGGGCGGGCATGGATGGTATG
>DATCIC010000585.1:0-2465 GCA_036508025.1 Rhodoferax sp.
GCGGGCGCGCTCGAAACGCAGGCCCTGCGCATGCGCTCGCAACAGCAAGTCGCCGCCGTGTTCAGCCAGAGCCCGGTGGCCAGCGAGCAGCTGTTGAAGGCGACCAATCAACGGCTCAATCAGCAGATTCGTCTTTTTGAGTCGATGGAGAGCCTGGCCTCGGTGGGCTACTGGACCTCTGGCGCTGACCCGGCCAGCCTGCGCTGGTCCAATGGCCTGTTTCGTCTGGCCGGATTGGCGCCCGACACATTGATGGATCAGGTGGTCGGACGCAGTCGTATCCATGCCGAGGATCTGCCGCAGTTTGAAGAGGCGCGGGCCAGCCTAGATGGCAGGACGGTGGAGTACCGATGGCAGCACCCGGATGGGCACGTGCATTGGTTGCGCTCGCGCATGCAGCACTGGTCGGACGAAGGCTTGGACGCCATCGACTTCGGCGTGGTGCAGGACATCACGGACGAACGCACCGCGACCCTGGCCTTGCAGGACAGACTCGACTTCATTCAAAAAATCACCAGCCGGGTGCCCGGCATGGTGTTTCAGTTGCGGCTCAAGACCGATGGCAAGTTTGAGTTTGCCTACGTCAGCGAGCGGGTGCGTGAGATTTACCGGGGCGTGTCACCCGAGCAGGTGATGCAGGATGCGTCAGGTATGCTGAAATTACATCATCCGCAGGACGTGCTCGGTTTTTTGGCCTCCATCAAGGACTCGGCGCGCACGCTTAAGCCCTGGCGTCACGAATACCGTCTGCGCTTTGCAGATGGCGAGGTTCGCTGGTTGAAAGGCCAGGCCATGCCCGAGCGCGAGACGGATGGCACCGTGCTGTGGAATGGCTTGATCACCGACATCACCGCGCGCAAGCAGTCCGAGGAGCGCTTGCGTGAAAGTGAAGCCCGTTTTCGGGCCTTGACTGAACTCTCGTCGGACTGGTATTGGGAGCAGGACGCGCAATTTCGTTTTGTTCGACTGGATGGCAGAGCGCAAACCTCCAGCCTCATGCCCGTGGAAAGTTATTTGGGCCTCACACGCTGGGACACCCCGGTGCAAGGCGTCAGTCAGGCGCAATGGGCGGCGCACCGGGCCGCGCTGCAGGCGCATGAAACCTTTCACGATTTCGAGATGCAGCGCACCGACGCGGCCGGCCGCTTGACGTGGGCGGCCATTAGCGGCACGCCGATTTTTGATGCGCAGGGCCAGTTCAAGGGCTACCGGGGCATTGGGCGCAACATCTCCGAGCGCAAACTGGCCGAAGAGAAGATCGAGCGGCTGGCGTTTTATGACGTGCTGACCGGTCTGCCCAATCGCCGTTTGCTGATGGACCGCCTGCAGCAGGCGCTGGTGAGCAGCGCGCGCGAACACGCCACGGGTGCCTTGCTGTTTATCGATCTGGACAACTTCAAGGACCTCAACGACACGCAGGGCCACGACGTGGGCGACGCGCTCTTGCAGCAGGTGGCGCAGCGCCTGCTGGCCAGTGTGCGCGAGACCGACACGGTGGCGCGCCTGGGTGGCGACGAGTTTGTGGTGATGCTGCATGGCCTTGATCGCGACCTGGCGCAAGCCACCGCGCAGGTGGAGCGGGTCGGCAAGAAAATTATGGAGCAGCTCAATCAGGCCTATCGCCTGGGCAGCGCGGAGCACCACAGCACGCCCAGTATCGGCGTAACCTTGTTTGACAACCAGCATCAGACGATGGAGGAGTTGCTCAAGCAGGCCGATCTGGCGATGTACGAGGCCAAGGCCGCCGGGCGCAACACCTTGCGTTTCTTTGACCCGACCATGCAGGCGCTGGTGACCCAGCGCACAGCGCTGGAGCTGGAGTTGCGCCAGGCCCTGGTGCGTGACGAGCTGGTGTTGTTCTACCAACCAGTGGTTGATCAGGACGCGCGTGTGGTCGGTGTCGAGGCGCTGGTGCGCTGGCAGCATCCGCGGCGCGGCTTGGTGCCGCCGCTGGAATTCATCCCGATGGCAGAGCAAACCGGGCTGATTCTGCCGCTGGGGCAGTGGGTGTTGCGAGTGGCCTGCCTGCAACTGGTGAGCTGGTCGGCGCAGGCAGCCACCGAGGCCTTGACCATGGCCGTGAATGTGAGTGCGCGCCAGTTCCGTCAGAGCGATTTTGTGCAGCAGGTGCTGGCCCTGTTGCGCCAGAGCGGCGCCAACCCGCAGCGCCTGAAACTGGAGCTGACCGAGAGCTTGCTGCTCACCGACACCCAGGACGCCATCGCAAAAATGAGCGAGTTGCGCGACGTCGGTGTGCGCTTCTCGCTCGATGACTTTGGCACCGGTTATTCGTCGCTGTCGTACCTCAAGCTGCTGCCGCTGCAACAGCTCAAGATTGACCAGTCCTTTGTGCGCGATGTGCTGACCGACCCGAACGATGCCGCCATTGCGCGCACCGTGCTGGCGCTGGGGCAAAGCCTGGGGCTGGGCGTGGTCGCCGAAGGGGTCGAGACGGTGGGCCAGCG
>DATCIC010000586.1:0-9581 GCA_036508025.1 Rhodoferax sp.
CGCATCCCGTTTGATGAGGTGATTCTGTTCCAGGACGAGCAGCTGATCGTGGTCGACAAGCCGCATTTTTTGCCCGTGATGCCCTCAGGCGGCTACCTGGCAGAGACCGTGCTGGTGCGACTGAAGCAAAAACTGGGCATCGACACGCTGGTGCCGGTGCACCGCATTGACCGCGACACCGCCGGGCTGGTGATGTTTTCAGTTCAGCCCGAAACCCGTGCCGCCTACCACGCGCTGTTCAGCCAGCGCAGCGTCAAAAAGACCTACGAAGCGATTGCCCCGTGGCGCAACGACCTGGCCCTGCCCCTGACGCGCCAAAGCCGCATCGTCGAGGCCGGCCACTTCATGCTGCAGCACGAGGTGAGCGGCCCGCCCAACGCCGTCACCCGGATTGAGGTGCTGCAAGTGCGCGGCGGCCTGGCCCGCTACCAGCTCCAGCCGGTCACCGGCAAACGCCACCAGTTGCGCGTGCACATGGCGGCGTTGGGCCTGCCGATTCTGGGCGATGGCCTGTACCCTACCCTCACACCCGAAGGACAAGTTGACTACGAGCACCCGCTGCAACTGCTGGCCCGGCGCATTGAATTTGTCGACCCGGTGAGCGGGCAAGCCCGGCAGTTTGAGAGCCGGCGCAGCTTGATGAGCCTGGCGTGACGCTCGTTATTTGATTCGCGCCTGCCCCCCTTCTTTATCATCAACAGAATGCAACTTTTTTTTCGTCAGGCCGACCAACAGGCGTCCCGGCTCATCATCTGGCTGATTGGTTTTTTTGCCTTTCTGAATGTCTACTCCATGCAGGCGGTGCTGCCCATGGTGATGCAGGATTTTCATGCCTCACCCGTGCAAGCCGGGTTGACGGTGGGGGCAACCGTGCTGGCTGTGGCACTGGTGTCTCCCTTTATGGGGATGCTCTCCGATGCCTTCGGACGCAAAGTCATCATTTGCGCCTCCCTGTTCGCCCTGACGCTGCCGACGGCCCTGATACCTGTGGCCGGCAGCCTTAACGCCTTGATTTTTCTGCGCTTCCTTCAGGGGCTGGCAATTCCTGGCATCGTGGTGGTCCTGATTGCCTACCTGTCCGAGGAATTCCATTCGGGCGGGGTCGCCCGTATGACCACCACCTACGTGGGCGGCACTGTCATGGGTGGCTTTTGCGGCCGTTTTATCACGGGCCACGCCGGTCATTTGTTAGGCTGGCGCGGTGCGTTCGTCACGCTGGCCATCATGAATTTTCTTGGGGCTTTGCTGGTGGTGTGGCTGCTGCCGCCCTCGCGTTGCTTTGTTGCCAACCGAAATATCAGAGCGGGGTTTAACACGCTGTGGCGTCACCTGCATCACAAGCGACTGATGGCGGCTTGTGCTGTGGGTTTCTGCGTGCTGTTCTCGCTGGTGGGCACTTTCACCTATGTCAACCTGCACCTGGCTTCAAGCCCTTTCAATCTCTCTTCCGCTGGCTTGGCCAATGTTTTCAGCGTCTATCTGGTGGGTGTTTTGGTGACCCCGCTGGCAGGACCTTATGTTGTCCGGCTTGGTTTCCTGAGGTCGCTCATGGGGGCATTGGCCCTGTCCGCCGCTGGCTTGCTAATGACCCTGTTGCCCTCCTTGACCGTGGTCATCATCGGCCTGACGGTGTGTTCAACAGGCGTCTTCATTTGCCAGTCCGCCACCCTCAGCGCGATCGCTCAAAACGTCAGCGAGGGACGCTCCCTGGCCACCGGCATTTACTACATGAGCTACTACGCGGGCGGCGCGGCTGGCTCATTGCTGGCTGGGATGGCCTACGAAGGCTGGGGTTGGGCTGGCTCGGTGCTGTCCATCGCACTCATGCAGGCGCTGGCCGCCGTCATTGCAGCTGTCGCCTGGCGTCAGCCAGCTAAAAGCGGGGTTTGAAATACCCATTGCCAAACCGCCTTTGAATTCCGCCGACTGTGCCCGACCGCGCGAGTCTGAAAATTCAGCGTGGCGCGGCATTCAGCCAACGCAAATCGCGTTTGATGTGCAAAATAGGAATACATTATCTTTTGATGTTGCATGACAAAATGTACATCTAGCCGTTATATTTAAAGCTGAACCAGCTTCTCTATTAGTAGCAAATTAGCAGCTAAAAATAACATTGAAGTGCATTAAATGCACATATAAGCCGACGGCTATTCCAGCACCGTCAGCATTTCCGCACCCCATGCAATCGACCCTTCCTCAAGCAGAATCCCTTTTTTCAGGATCATGTGGTGGATGCGGGCCTCGCGCGACAAGGGCTTGCCGTGCAGAAAATCGCGCTGCTCGATGGCGCGGTAGTGCGCCAGTTTTTCCCGGTGCTGGGCGATGCGCCGGCGCAGTTCGTCGCGCAAATCGATCTCGCCCAAAGCGGCGTCGGCGCGCAGTTTCACCATGAACTCGTCGCGCAAATCCATGGGCGCCGAGGGCTCGCAGGCCCAGCGTGCCAGCTCGGCGCGGCCCGCGCTCAGCACCCGGTACTCGCGCTTGCGGGTCTTGCCGGCGTCGGGTGCGCTGCTGGACTCGATCCACCCGGCCGCTTCCATGCGGGCCAGCTCGCGGTAAATCTGCTGGTGCGTGGCGTGCCAAAAATAGCCAATGGACTTGTCAAAGCGGCGCGCCAGATCGTAGCCGGAGGACGACTTTTCAATCAGCGAGGTCAAGACGGCGTGGGCTAATGACATGGGAATTTGGACAGGGGAACTTGGCGGTGCGGCAGGGATTTCTGTCAGCCAGTCTAAACGCATGAGCACAACTATGCAACTGGTTGCATAAAATTCTGAGTTGCCATAAACTGCGCAACTGCTTGCATAGTTGCCCCGCGCAATGGACTTGTTGCAGCCTTTCAACCACCTTGACCTTTTTGAATGAGGACGACGCCATGAGCACCTACCCCCACCTGTTTAGCCCCCTCGACCTGGGCTTTATCACCCTGCCCAACCGGGTTCTGATGGGCTCCATGCACGTCGGGCTAGAAGAAGCGAAAGACGGCTTTGCCCGCATGGCCGCGTTCTACGCCGAGCGCGCTGCGGGCGGTGTCGGCCTGATCGTGACCGGTGGCATCGCGCCTAACGACCGCGCCCGCTCGATGCCGGGTGGCGCGCGCCTGACGACCGAAGAAGAAGCCGCCAAACACAAAGTGGTCACGCAGGCCGTGCATGCGGCTGGCGGCAAGATCGCGATGCAAATCCTGCACTTTGGCCGTTACGCCTACCACCCCGATTTGGTGGCGCCCAGTGCCTTGCAGGCCCCGATCAACCCGTTCCGGCCCAACCCGCTCAGCACCGAAGAAGTGGCGCAAACCATCGACGACTTTGTGCGCTGCGCGGCACTGGCGCAATCTGCTGGTTACGACGGTGTCGAAATCATGGGCTCCGAAGGCTATCTGCTCAACGAGTTCGTCGCCGCCCGCACCAACCAGCGCGATGACGAATGGGGCGGCAGTTATGAAAACCGCATTCGCTTTCCGGTCGAGATCGTGCGCCGCACGCGCGAGCGCGTCGGCAAGAACTTCATCATCATCTATCGCCTCTCGATGCTCGACCTGGTGGAAGGCGGCTCCACGCTGGATGAAGTCGTGCAACTGGCGCAAGCAATCGAGGCGGCCGGTGCCACCATCATCAACACCGGTGTGGGCTGGCACGAGGCGCGCATTCCGACCATCGCCACCAAAGTGCCGCGCGCTGCCTGGGCCTGGGTGACGAAAAAGCTCATGGGCAAGGTCGGCATTCCGCTGATCGCCACCAACCGCATCAACACGCCCGACGTGGCCGAACAGTTACTGGCCGACGGCTTCTGCGACATGGTGTCGATGGCGCGCCCGTTCCTGGCCGACCCACTGTTTGTGCGCAAAGCCGAACAGGGCAAAGCGGACGAAATCAACACCTGCATCGGCTGCAACCAGGCCTGCCTGGACCACACCTTTGGTGGCAAGATCACCTCCTGCCTGGTGAATCCGCGCGCTTGCCATGAGACGCTGCTCAACATCGTGCCCGCCAAGACGCGCGGCAGCATTGCGGTGGTGGGCGCAGGCCCGGCCGGTCTGGCCTTTGCCACCGCCGCCGCGCAACGCGGCTTTGAGGTCACGCTGTTCGATTCCGCCTCCGAGATTGGCGGCCAGTTCAACATCGCCAAGCAGGTGCCGGGCAAGGAAGAGTTTGTCGAGACCCTGCGCTTCTTTGGCCGCCAGATTGAACTGACCGGCGTGAAGCTGAAACTTGAGCACCGAGTCAGCGCGCAGGAGCTACTCAAAGGCGGCTACACCCATATCGTGCTGGCCACAGGTGTCACACCACGCACACCGGCCATCGAGGGTATCGACCACCCCAAAGTGGTGGGCTACCTGGACGTGCTGCGTGACAAGTGCGCCGTGGGCCACACCGTGGCACTGATTGGCGCGGGCGGCATCGGCTTTGACGTGGCTGAGTTTCTGCTGCACAGCGGCACCAGCCCGAGTCTGGACCCGGCCAAGTTTTTCGCCGAATGGGGCGTGGACACCAGCTACAGCACGCGCGGCGGCTTGACCGCAGCGCACATTGAGAAAAGCCCGCGCAAGGTTTACCTGCTGCAGCGCAAGACCAGCAAGGTCGGCGATGGCCTGGGCAAAACCACCGGCTGGATTCACCGCACGTCACTGAAGAACCGCCAGGTCGAGATGATGGCGGGCGTGACTTACCGCAAGGTGGACGACGCCGGCCTGCACATCACCGTGGGTGAGGTTGACATGACCATTCCCGCCGACACCGTGGTGGTCTGCGCCGGACAAGACCCGCAACGCGAATTGCAGGCCGAACTGGTGGCCGCCGGCTGCAGCGTGCACCTGATCGGCGGCGCCGACAAGGCCGCCGAACTGGATGCCAAACGCGCCATCAAACAGGGCACCGAACTGGCAGTGGCACTGGAAGGCGCAAGCCCCGGGGCCGGCACAGCAGACGGTCTGACGGTCTGAGTGTGGTGCTGGAATTCAGCGCCCGGGTGGGCGACAAGGCGCTCAAGGGCATCGACTTGATTCAATTCGACGCCGAGGGGAAAATCATTGACTTTGAAGTCATGGTGCGCCCCATGAGCGGCCTGCAAGCGCTGGGCGAGGAAATGGGCAAGCGCCTGGCGCCCTATCTAAGCGCCTACAAGGCTGCCAAAGCCCAATAATCCGCAAGCATTGCAAAGAAACAAGCCATGAACTACGAAACTCTCTCCGTCACCCTGGAAAACCACATCGCCACCGTGCGCCTGAACCGGCCCGAGAAGGCCAACGCCATGAACGCCACCATGTGGCAGGAAATCCGCAAGGCGTTCCAGTGGGTCGATGAAACGCCCGAGGCGCGCGTGGCAATTCTGGAAGGCGAAGGCAAGCTCTTCACCGCTGGCATTGACCTGCAAATGATGATGGGGCTGGGCCCGCAAATTCAAAACGAATGCGATGGCCGCACGCGCGAAGCCTTGCGCCGCGTCATCCTCGATCTGCAGGACACCCTGACCAGCCTGGAGCGCTGCCGCAAGCCGGTGCTGGCCGCCGTGCACGGCGCCTGCGTCGGCGGCGGCATTGACCTGATCACCTGTGCCGACATGCGCTACTGCTCGGCGGATGCCTACTTCACCATCAAGGAAATCGACATCGGCATGACGGCCGACGTGGGCACGTTGCAGCGCCTGCCCAAACTGATTGGCGAAGGCATGGCGCGCGAGCTGGCCTACACCGCACGCAAACTGGGTGCCGAGGAAGCGCGCGAGATTCATCTGGTGAACCGCGTGTTCGAGACGCGTGAGGCGCTGCGCGCCGGTGTGCTGGAGATTGCCACCAGCATCGCCGCCAAGTCGCCGCTGTCGATTCGTGGCACCAAGGAAATGATCACCTATGCGCGTGACCACTCGGTAGCCGACGGCCTGAACTACATTGCCACCTGGAACGCAGCGATGCTGATGAGCAAAGACCTGCAGGAAGCGATGATGGCCAACATGAGTAAACGCACGGCTGAATTCAAAGACTGAATTCGCGGCCAAATCGCACGGGGCCCTCATGCCGCGTTCAACGCGGCACGCAAAAAAGGCGCAACGAGCATTGAGCTCGTTGCGCCTTTTTTTGGGGCTACTTCAGGTGGATCAAACTCTCTTGGCTCCAACCAATGAAACCGGAATCGCTTGCTTGACTTTTCCTCCCGTCAGCAAACGCACTGCAAACCAGGCCAGGAACAGGGCGCCAACGGAGAACACCACATCGCCCGGCACCCGCATCCACACCAGGGTTTCCATGAAGTGCGAATGAATGACTTCGGGTGAGCGTGCAAACCACATGCCTTTGGTGACGCTGGCCCAGGCCTGGTAGATACCGGCTGGCACCAGGGAGATAAACACCATCATGGCCAGGCCAATGTTGAGCGACCAGAACATCGGGGCCAGCAGTTTGTCAGACCAAGCGGCACGGTCGGATAGACCACGCAGACAAAACAGCAGCAGACCGATGCCCAGCATGCCGTAGACGCCGAACAGTGCGGCATGGCCATGGGCGGCGGTCAGGTTGAGCCCTTGCATGTAATACAGCGCGATCGGCGTATTCACCGAGAACCCCAGCAAACCGGCGCCGATGACGTTCCAGAAGCCCACTGCAATGAAACACAAAATCGACCACTTGTAGGCCTGCACCCAGGGCGCCACCTTGGAGCGTTGGTAGTTGCGATAGGCTTCGACGCCGATCATCGCCAGCGGTACCACTTCCAGCGCCGAGAACATGGCACCAATGGCAATCACAAAAGTCGGCGTGCCGGTGAAGTACAGGTGATGCAAGGTGCCCAGAATGCCGCCGAACAAAAAGACAATGGTTTCCAGCACGATGGCGGCATTGGCGCTGCTGGCCCGGATCAAACCCAGACGCGTGAACAACAAGGCAATGACCGCAGTGGCGAACACTTCAAAGAAGCCTTCCACCCACAAGTGCACCAACCACCAGCGCCAGTACTCGATCATCGAGTAATGCGTGTGCGGGCCCCAGGTCAGAGACGTGGCATAGAAGCCGCCAATGCACAAGGCGGCCAGGAACACCATGGCAATCAGACCGCGGCTCTCCGACGGCGTTTTCAGTGCAGGCCACAACCCGCGTCCCAACAAGGTGACCCAGAAAAGCAAACCAATAAACAGCAGAACTTGCCAGACACGGCCCATGCTGGTGTATTCCAAACCTTGATTGCCGACCCAGAAGCTGAAACTATTGCCCAGGTGCTGCAATGACCCGAGCCAGCCAAAAGCAGTGGAGCCGACGACAATGAACAGCAAGGCATAAAACAGCACATCAACACCGAGTTTCTGGTACTTCGGTTCATGGCCCGAGATGGCAGGGGCGATGTACAGACCAGTGGCCAGCCACGCGGTCGCAATCCACAAGACGGCGAACTGGGTATGGATGGTGCGGCTCACCGTATAGGGCAGGATCTGCGCCAGCGGGAAGCCAAAAAAGCTCTGACCCTCAACGGCGTAGTGGGCGGTAATGGCCCCCATGCCGATTTGCACCAGGATCAGACCGATCACCACATAGAAATATTTGCGCGTCGCCTTCATGGACGGGGTTGGCTTCAGATCGAACAGCGGATCGTTTTTGGGCGGGGTCGGGTCGCCCTCTTCCTTGGCTGTAGAGTGGTAGAAAATCATGCCCGCTATGGCAGCGATCATGAAAATAATGCTGGCGATCGACCAGATACCGGCGCCTGCCGTGGGTGTGTTGTCGACCAGCGGTTCATGCGGCCAGTTGCTGGTGTAGCTCAGGTCCGTTTCACCGGGACGGTTGGTGGCGGCCGACCAGGCCGACCAGAAGATGAAGGCGGGCAAGGCTTGCAGATCCTGCGGGTCAGGCAGGGAGCCGGCATTCATTGCATACTGTTCACGCAGTTTGTCCAGTGACGGGTCGCTTCCAAACAGACTGACGTAATGCGCGACGACCTGCTGCACCGCCTCGGCGCGCTCGGGTGAGAGCGTGATGTTGCCGGTCTTGGCGTCATACGTGTTGCGCCGCATCTCATCCTTGAGCCGGCCATTGAGTTCGGCTTGCTGGCCGACGCTCAACTGCTCAAAAGGCTTGCCAAAATCGCGTTGCGCCCACACCGCACGCAGTGCCAGCGCTTCGCGATGCAACCAGTCGGCCGACCAATCCGGTGCGACATAACTGCCATGACCCCAGACTGACCCGAGCTGCTGACCGCCAGCGGAAAGCCAGGCTTCCTGACCGCGTTGGACTTGTCCTTCTGAGAATAGAACCTTACCCTGGGTACTGACGACCTGTTTGGGAATTGGCGGCGCTGTCAAGTAAATCTCGGTGCCGACCCAGCCTAAAACGGCAAAAGACAGTACACAGATGACGGCGAGCCAGGTCCAGAGTTTGCGCGTGGCATGCATGGCAGGGATTCCTTTATGGTTGAGTTGAAAATTAAATAAGCGCAGGTTTTTTACAAGGCTATAACATGTATTCTATGTGCATCTTTGTGTAAAAAGTAATTTACATGCATCTTTATTTTCAAATTGATGGTGCGTTCTTTTTCTTGCAGCGCAACCGAGGTTGTGAACCGCAGTCGTTGTTCCACCAGCACCCTCTCCCCCAACCCAGTCAAGAACCCCACCCTTGCAGGGCAAGCTGTGGATCGGTTCTAAACGCTGCGACCGAAATCAGGGCCGCGTCGGCTTCACAGCAAACCCCAACTGGGCGAGTGGGTGAGCGCCACGCCGACGATGTAGCCGACGCTGAGCAGCGCCGCCAGAAAAAACGGCACACGTTGCCCCTGCGGTGTGCGCTTGCCCAGCGCCCGCATGCCCAGCAGGATGTACGCCACCAACGCCAGCACCTTGGCCGTGAGCCAGCCATTCACAAACGGGTATTGCCCAATGCGCCAGGCCAGCCACAGCGCGGAAGTCAGCAGCACGGTGTCGATCACATGGGGCGCTACCTTGAGCAGTCGCCACTGCCGCCAGGGCTGTGCCAGCAACTCCAGCGTGCCGCGCAAGATAAACAGGCTGATACTGAGCACGACACAAGTGACGTGCAGATATTTCACCAAAAGATAGTCCATGCTGAGCGTCCAAAACCGTTGCGACGCGCCTCAACCATCCTTGCCATCCAGCCGGGTACTCATCAGCCAAGGGGTGTAGATCCAGAGGTAAATCAAAAATGCGGCACTCCATAGCGTTGCGGTGGCAATCAGCGCCGATATGTAGAGCGCAGGCGCCAGCAGCGGCAAGAAGACCCGCAACAGCGCCGCCGTCATGACCAGCGCGTAAGCCAGCACTTCAGGACCCGACACCGCCAACAGTCGGCCGGTGTGGCCGCGCGCCGTGCGGGTGATCATGCCGATGATGAGACCGCCGGTGGCACCCACCGCCAGCGCATGCACGCCCGCCGACACCGGCACCCAGCCCAGCTGGGCCAGCGCCAGCAGGCCCAAGCCGACCGGAATCCAGGCGTAGGCGGCATGCAGAATCCACAGAATAGGCCGCTTGAGCGTCACGCCAGGACGCCAAGCCAGCAGGCGCCGAACCTGCAACGCACTGGCCAAGCCCAGCACAATCAGACCGGCCATGCTGGGCGGCGCCAACACCCAAAGCGCCAGACC
>DATCIC010000587.1:0-4039 GCA_036508025.1 Rhodoferax sp.
TAGGGGGTTTTGGCGGAAATCCGCGAAAAACCCCAAGTCTGACTTTCGACGTTCAAATCGAGACCAGACTCAAACACTAAATTTGGCAAGCGAATCATTAACTTACCACGTCCTGATGTTCAAACGTTGGGACACTACTGATTTGTCATGCAAAGCAACGCGCGGCGTCAAATGGCTTGCCCTCCTTCAGCATGTGAAAGCATGCTCTCGCCAATTTGTGCGCCAGCGCCTTGATGGCCACCACGTTGTTCGTCTTGGCCTTCTTTCTCTCGTAGAACCGTTTTGCTTCAGCATTGAAGCGCATCGCATAAACAGCCGCCTCCACAAACGCCAAGGCGAGGTACTTGTTGCCGTTCTTCGTATTGCCTTCGCCTTTCTTCTTGCCATTGCTGGTGTGCACGCTATCAACGCAGCGCGCGTAGGAGGCAAAGTTGCCGGCGCCAGCGAATCGCTCGATCGGACCTGTCTCCAGCAGGATGGTCGTCGCCAAAACCTTGCCGATGCCTGGTGCGCTGGTTAGCAATGCGTAGTCTGGCCGCACCTTCATGTCTGATTGCAGTCGCTTTTCAAGCAGCTCGATCTGCGCGGAAAGAGTTGCGATGACCGCAACGTTGGTCTTCACCGCAAGGCCAACATCCTTGGGCAATGGCATTTCATCGACCATCTCGGCTGTCAATTGTTTGACTTGATTGCTGGTAATGCGTGCTCCATATTGGCGAGCCGTAATGTTCTCGACGGCCAGGATGTGAGAGGTACGACTGCGCACCAGCTGCATGCGCTTGCGCGCCAGGTCGCGCACCGCACGGTGTTCAGGAGGCAGGATGGTTCCCGTTGGCAATATCCCCAGTCGCAGCAGATGGGCAAGGTAGCGCGCATCGGCTTCGTCGCCGCTGTGCTTGAGGCCGTCGTATTTCTTGATCGCAGTGGTGTTCGCCAAATGCACTGTAAAGCCCGCATCTTTGAGCCCATCGCCCAACCAGTACCAATTGAAGGTGGATTCAACCACGACCCCTACCAACTCTGCTTGCCAGGGTTTGATAAGCCCAATGGTGGCGCAACAGCGCTATGCTGCTGAACAATGTGTTGACAATCGCTTACTTCGACCGAATGGGCGTACCCCGACTCTCATGACCTCAAACTCTCGAACCGCCGGGTGCGGACCCGCATGCCCGGTGGTGTGGCAGGGGTGTCTTCCATTGCGGGGGACCCCCTATGCCGATTTTCAAATTAATGTCTGAAGTTCTTAACTTGGGTGGTTTGGCGTACAACCCCAGCTATCAAAGGCTCGCTGTTCCATATTTTTCCAAACAAGATATTTAAGAAGTCACCGTCCGTTGTCCAGGATGCGTTTTTAAAATACAGGTTCTTCGTCAATTTCACTGTGATTTTTGCCTTGCTGCGGGACAATCCAGTGATTCAATATTTCCAGCTTGAACATGAAATATACCGCGCTGTATGAGCATCTTCTTGGACTGAAGGCCCCATGGTCGGTCAAGAAGGTAGACCTTTCCTTGGCCGACCAGCGCGTGGTGGTCGAAGTGGTTTTGAAGAAGGGACAAGTCTGGGCCGACCCCACTGATGCGACCAAGAGGGCTCACATCAATGGTTGGAGCGAACGCCAATGGCGTCACTTGGACACCTGCCAGTTCGAGACCCTCATCAAGGCACGCATTCCCCAACTCAAATTCAGTGACGGCACGGTCGAAGAATTGACGGTGCCATGGGCAGAACGCTACAGCCGGGTCACCACCTTGATGGCGGCGTTCGTTATCAAATTGCTTGAGGCCTGTCCCACCACGCAAGCAGTCTGCACGCTCACCCGACTGTCCTGGAGCACGGTCAATGCCATCATGGTCAGCGCTGTGGAGCGAGGGATGCTGCGCCGTACCGAGGAAGAGATTACGTACCTTGGCATCGATGAGAAGAGCTCTGAGAGAGGCCACACCTATGCCAGCATCCTGACCGACATTGACCGCTCGCGCGTACTGGACTTGGTGCCTGAGAGGAAGCTGGTGGCGGCCGTGAGCTTGTTGGAAACGCTTACTCCAGAGCAACGTACATCGGTCAAGGCGGTGGCCATGGATATGTGGCCGGCGTACATGAGTGCCGCAAGACAGTGCATGCCGCAAGCCGACATCGTGCATGACAAGTTCCACGTCTCCAAGTATCTCGCTGAGGCAGTGGATGCTGTCCGAAAGCAGGAGCACCGCAAGTTGTCCCAGGCAGGTACTTCGCCATTGGCGGGCAGCAAATGGGCCTGGTTGAGAAAGTATCCAGATGGCCGAAGCGCTGAAGCCGTCTCGTTTCGGGCCTTGAACCAGCTCAATCTGAAGACGAGTCGGGCCTGGTGCATCAAGGAAAACTTCAGCCAGTTCTGGAGCTACAGCTACAAAGGTGCTGCCAAACGGTTCTTCAAAGCTTGGTCGAACAACGCCATGAGGAGCCGCCTGGAGCCAGTGAAGAAGGTCGTCAAGATGCTGCGCCGCCACGAGGAAGGGTTGCTCAACTACAGCCAACACGGAATCAGCAACGCCTGTGCAGAAGGCTTCAATAGTGCCATCCAGCTTATCAAAGCCAATGCACGCGGGTTCCGCAACTTCACTAACTACCGGGCAAGGATTCTGTTTCATTGTGGCAAGTTGAACTTAGCGATGGCTTGAAAAATCACAGTGGATTCAACGAAGCTACAAAATACATACATGTTAAATTTTAACGTGTATGTATTTTATGTTGACGAAAGCTGAATGGCTAGGATAAATTATCGACATCAGCAGAAGCGAATCGCTCAGACGGCAAACATTAAACAACAGTGGATGCGTTGATCGTCTGTTAGATCGGCGTCTATAGAAAAGGAAAAGGCAAACATGGGTAAGAAATCTTCCACGGTGGTTCTTCATTGCGAAACGAGTGATCGGATAAAGATCATTTCCATCGACAACCCCCCTGTCAATGCGCTCAGCAATGCGGTGCGGCGCGGGTTGCTGGATGCGGTGAGCGAAGCGCAGGACGACCCGAACGTCGATGCACTCTTGATCATCGGTACGGGAAAGGGATTTATTGCTGGCGCGGACATTCGGGAGTTTGGTGGTCGGCGTGAGCCACCCGCGTTGCAGGATGTATGCCTCGCGATCGAAGACAGCGCGAAGCTGGTCGTTGCCGCCATGCACGGTCCCGCACTCGGCGGGGGGCTTGAGGTAGCCCTTTCCGCGCATTACCGTCTAGCCATGCCGGATGCAAGGATGGGATTGCCGGAGGTGCATCTTGGCCTGCTGCCTGGCGCGGGCGGCACGCAGCGCGCACCGCGTCTGATCGGAGTGAAGGCCGCGGCCGACCTGATGCTCAGCGGTCGACACATGCGCGCCCATGAAGCCCTGTCGGCCGGTCTCGTTGATCGTCTGGCGACAGGTCCCGATGTGCAGGCGGCGGGTCTGACCTATGTCAAGGAGTTGCTGGCGGCAGGGGTAAAGCCTCGACGCACACGGGAACTTGCGGACAGACTGGAGGACAAGGCACAGGCCCAGTGCGAGCTCAATATCGTCAAGGCCGATGTCGAAGGCAAGTTTCCCAACCTGTTCTCCCCGGCCAGGATTGTCGAAGCGATGCAAGCAGCACTAGATCGTCAGTTCAGCGAGGGCATGCAGCTTGAACGCGAGCTGTTCAAGCAGTGCCTCGAAAGCCCGCAGCACTCGGGTCTGATCCACGCATTCTTTGCAGAACGCGAAGCAGGCAAGGTGCCTGAGGCGCGCACTGCCCAGACGCGGCCGGTCGGGCACGTCGGGGTCGTCGGCGGCGGCACCATGGGTGCGGGCATTGCCGTCACCGTGCTTGATTCCGGCCTGCCGGTGGTGATGGTCGAGTGCGATGTCGAATCGGCCGCCAGGGGACAAGCCAAGGTCGAGAAGGTGTACGACGGGCTCATTGCTAAGGGACGCATGACGGCCGAGCAAAAGGCGGCGGTGATGTCGCGCTTCGTGTTGGGCTCAACGTATGCAGATTTGGCATCAATGGACCTCGTGATCGAGGCGGTATTCGAGGACAT
>DATCIC010000588.1:0-2870 GCA_036508025.1 Rhodoferax sp.
CCCGTTGGAGCGAATTTTTGCCAGCGGCATGCGTGAATACCAAAAACTGCGCGAGAAACACATCACCGACGCCAGCACCCTGATGGACGGCGCCCGCCGCGCCATGCGCGCGAGCTACCAGCGCGAGCTCGATGTGGTGGAGGCCAACCTCTCGTTCCTGGCCTCGGTCGGCTCAGTCTCACCGTATCTCGGCCTTTTCGGCACCGTCTGGGGCATCATGCATGCCTTCACCGGGCTGGCATCCATGCAAACGGTGACCCTCGCCACCGTGGCCCCGGGCATTGCCGAGGCACTGGTGGCCACTGCCATCGGCCTGTTTGCCGCCATTCCCGCTGTGGTGGCCTACAACCGCTTTGCCCACGACATTGACCGCATCGCGATCCGGCTGGAAACCTTCATTGAAGAGTTCTCCAACATCCTGCAGCGCAACGTCAGCGCCCAGTCGGCCTCCGGCCACTGAAAGGAGCCCCAGCATGGCCTCAGTCATCAGTCGCGGACGCGGTCGGCGCACCATCAGCGAAATCAACATGGTGCCCTTCATCGACGTGATGCTGGTGCTGCTGATCATCTTCATGGTCACCGCGCCGCTGATCACGCCCAGCGTGATCGACCTGCCCAGCGTCGGCAAAGCCGACCGTCAGCCCGACCAGGTGATTCAAATCATCATCGGCAAAGATGAAACAATGCAGATGAAAGTGCAAGAAAAGTCGACTCCGCTAGGATTGAAAAACCTCGCCAGCGCAGTCAAACAGGCACAAAGCGGCATCACCAATTCTGCCGTGGTCATCAGTGCCGACAAAAGTATCAAGTATGAGTCAGTCGTCAAGGTCATGGACACCCTGCAACGCGCCGGTGTGCAGCGCGTGGGCTTGTCCGTGCAACTGGCCAACTGAGGTAGAGGCGTGCACGCGGCCACTGATCGTCTTGAGTTTGCGCCACCGCCCACGCCGGGCCTGCTGCGCTCACTGGCCTTGGCTGTGCTGGCGCACGCATTTTTGCTGGCCGCCCTGACCTGGGGCGTGCACTGGAAGCGCGATGCCATCAGTGTGACTGCCGAGGCTGAGTTGTGGTCGGCCGTGCCACAAGCAGCGGCGCCGAAGCTGGTCGAAGTGCCCATAGAACCCATAGCAACACCAGCCACACCCAAACCCCCGGTCGTCACGCCTGCGCCCCCGGCTCCACCCCCCCCGGTGCCGCAGGTTCAGCCCAACCTGCCCGACCCCAACATCGCCCTTGAGCGCGAGAAATTGCGGAAAAAAAAGGATCTGGAACTCAAAAAGCAACAAGCACTGGACAAACAACGCCTGGAAAAGCAGCGCCTTGACCAACTGAAGCTGGAAGAACTCAAGCAAGAAAAGCTGCAGCTTGAGAAAAAGCGCTTGCAAGACAAACGCGAAAGCGACAAAAAAGCAGCTGAAGACAAAAAGAAAGCAGCTGAAGACAAGAAGAAAGCCGCCCAAGAGGCCCAGCGCAAGGAAACTATCCAAGCGCAAGAGGACGCCAAAAAACTGGCTACCCAGCGCAAAGCCAATATCGAACGCATGACCGGCCTGGCCGGCGCCAGCGGCGCGCCCACGGCCAGGGGCACGCAACTGCAATCAAGTGGCCCGTCCACCAGCTATGCCGGACGCATTCGCGCCCGCATCAAACCCAACATCGTGTTCGCCGACGACATCGGCGGTAACCCAGCCGCCGAAGTGGAAGTTCGTACCTCACCGGACGGCACCATCATCAGCCGCAAGCTCACCAAACCCAGCGGCGTCAAATCCTGGGATGAAGCCGTCTTGCGCGCCATCGACAAGACCGAGTCGCTGCCGCGCGACGTAGACGGGCGCGTCATCAACCACTTGACCATCAGCTTCACCCCCAAAGACTAAAACAGAGCGTCAAGTACACTTACCCAACTTAAAATTCAGTTAAAACTTGTCTAGGGAGCGGCACATTGCACCACCCTCAGCAACAGGACCTTGCTTAGTGTCAATCGATCAATTATCAGCCGACAACGGGGTACCCCAGCACATTGCCATCATCATGGATGGCAATCGACGTTGGGCCAGGCAGCGCGGTTTGCCGGTGGCCCTGGGCCATGCCAACGGTGCACGCCAAGTGCGAAAAATAGTGCAAGCCTGCGCTGACCGCGGCGTGCGCTACCTCACCCTGTTTGCCTTCAGCACCGAAAATTGGCGCCGCCCGCAGGACGAAGTCTCCAGCCTGATGGGTTTGATGACTCTCTACCTGCAAAAAGAAATCAGAAACATGAGCGCCAAAGGCGTCCGGCTGAAGATCGTGGGCGACATCTCCGGTTTTAATGAGCGCATTCAACGCCTGATCCTTGAAGCGCAAGAAAAAACCGCCCACAACGACACCATCACCCTCACCATTGCTGCCAATTACGGGGGCCGCTGGGACGTGGTTGAAGCCGTCAAGTCGTGGCAAGCCGCGCACCCTGGCGAGTCGGTCAATGGGCTGGATGAGGCCGCACTGAGCGCGCACCTCGGTCTGTCGTATGCGCCCGACCCTGATTTACTCATTCGCACCGGCGGTGAGTCACGCATCAGCAACTTCATGCTGTGGCAACTGGCCTACACAGAACTCTTTTTCACCGACGCTTTGTGGCCCAGTTTCACCCCCGACGAATTAGACCGCGCCCTCACCTGGTACGGTACACGCGAGCGCCGCTTCGGCGGCAGCACCAAAACTTAATCAGCTACACTGCCCCGCTTCAAGCGGCTGAGTGAACTCGCCAAGAACTTCCAGAGAACCTAGTCAATGACGCTACCAGAATTTGCTTTCAGCGCGCACAAGAACGCCTTTAAATCACCCAAAACCGCGATCTGCGTCTTGATCGTTGCTAGTTTGTTCTCTAGCCT
>DATCIC010000589.1:0-10516 GCA_036508025.1 Rhodoferax sp.
GCGAAGGCCCCCATCCGCAAGGACGGGATCTGGGTCGTGTTTTTGAAATCAAAATTTATCCCGCGCGCGCTCAGCGCCGTGGCTGCCCGCTCGTTGACCTTGATCGGATAACCGCGACGATCGCAAATAATGATGCCGTCGGTCGGACTGGCCATTTTCGCCATGCCACGCTCCAGCAATTGATAGCGAAAGTCCATCTCCAATTTGGCCAGTTGGCTTTCAATGCGGCCGGCCGTGGTGACGGCCAAAGCAAGACTGTGTGGACCGAATGTCTTACCCAAGCCGGACACGTCGACCACGCCCATGATCCTGCCGTCATAGGGATCACGGATGACGGCCGCTGAACAGGTCCACTGCTTGATGCCTTCACAAAAATGCTCCGCGGCATGGATCTGCACCGGCAGGCCGACGGACAGGGCGGTCCCGATTGCATTGGTCCCGCAAATCTGCTCGTTCCAGCTGCTGCCGACGATGAGATGAATGTCTTCCGCCGCGCCCAAGGCGCGAGGATCCCCTTCGACGCTCAGAATCATCCCGGCAGGATCGGTCAGGATCATGATCGTTTCAGTTTCGGCCAGAAAATCTCTGGCCATCGCCATCACCTGTTTTCCGGCGGTCAACAACTCCCGATGCTGGTGCTGCAGGGAGGTGAGCGCCGCCTCATTGACAGGCGATGGTGCCTGCTTTCGGGCGGGGTCCACCTGCACATCCAGGCAACGCCGCCAGGAGTCATCGATCAGGCAACGTAAGGCATTGGGCGCTGGCGCCTGTCCATTGAGAAACCGCTCCCAGGTGGCCATGATGGTCCGGTTGTTTTCGGGATTGGATAGCCGTCGGTTTGGTTCACTGGCAATCATGTTGTTTCCTACTGGCTACGCACCGTATTCCAGCAGTGCCACGCTGCTTACATCTGCCCCAAGTCGCGGATGGGAGCATCTTGAAAAAAGTGTTTGTTTGACAATATACCCGCACACATCAGCCCGGGATACGCTCCAAAACCCTTGCTGCGCGTGCATGACACGGGCTGTAACAGGATCCCCCTCAGTTACGAATCGCTTCCCGGCGTCACCAGCGCAGCGACGTTCGATTCCCGAACGATTTCCATGCAAACGTTCGAAAAACAAACGACCGAGAAGTGCATCGACCGGTCTCGCAACAGTCCATCTACTGTCTGCATTCACTGGGGGAAATAGACTATTTCAATCATTTCCAGGCACTGGCATGCCCTTTGCGTTACCTGAGCAGCGATTCAATTTAATTTCATCGCTGGTACCGGCCACTAACTGTCAAATTGACGGCTGATGGCGGGGTCTAAAAAGCCAACTATCCCTTGAGGAGACAGATACTTATGCAAGCTCTACATTCACCCGTTCAGGTGATGGGCATCGATGCCGGCGGCACGATGACTGACACCTTCTTTGTGCGAGAGGACGGCTCGTTCGTCGTCGGCAAAGCACAAAGCAATCCTGGGGATGAATCCCAGGCCATCTACGAATCCTCTATCGACGCGCTCGCCGAGTGGAAGCTTAATGTCGACGAGGTCTTCCCGGAACTTTTGACCTGCGTCTACTCCGGTACCGCGATGCTGAACCGGGTGGTGCAGCGCAAAGGTCTTGACGTCGGCCTGATGTGTAACCGGGGGTTCGAAGACATCCATTCAATGGGCCGTGCGGCGCAGAGCTACCTCGGCTATGCACTGGAAGAACGTATCCATTTGAACTGCCACCGTTACGATGAACCCCTGGTGCCACTGTCCCGCACACGCGGCGTCACCGAGCGCACCGATGTTCAGGGTCAGGTCGTGATTCCGCTGCGCGAAGACGAAGTCCGCGTCGCCACCCGCGAGCTGGTGGCGCGCGGTTCAAAAGCCATCGTGATCAGCCTGTTGCAGTCGCACAAGAACGTGCAAAGCGAACTGCGTGCCCGTGATATCTGCCGTGAGGAATTGAAGAAACTGGGCGTGACAATCCCGGTTTTCGCGACGGTTGACTACTACCCTTCACGCAAGGAAAGCCACCGTACCAACACGACGATTCTGGAAGCCTACGCCGCTGAACCCTCACGTGAAACGCTGAAAAAGGTCAGCGACCGTTTCAAAAAGCACGGCGCCAAGTTCGATTTGCGCGTGATGGCTACCCACGGCGGCACCATTGGCTGGAAGGCCAAGGAGCTGGCCCGCACCATTGTCTCCGGTCCTATTGGCGGCGTGATCGGCTCGAAATTTCTGGGTGAAAAACTCGGTTACGAAAATATTGCCTGCAGCGATATTGGCGGCACCAGTTTCGACATGGCCATCATCACCAAGGGCAACTTCGCCATCCAGTCCGATCCGGACATGGCGCGCCTGTTGCTGTCCCTGCCCCTGGTCGCCATGGATTCGGTGGGCGCCGGCGCCGGCAGCTTCATCCGCATCGACCCGTACAGCAAGGCGATCAAGCTCGGTCCTGACAGCGCCGGTTATCGCGTTGGCATGTGCTGGGCCGAGAGCGGTCTCGACACCGTGTCGGTGTCCGACTGCCACGTCGTGCTGGGCTACCTAAACCCCGACAATTTCCTCGGCGGCGCCATCAAGCTCGACGTCAACCGGGCCCGCAAATACCTGAAAGAGCAAATTGCCGATCCACTCGGCCTGACCGTTGAAGACGCGGCTGCCGGCGTGATTGAACTGCTCGATTTGAACCTGCGTGAGTACATGCGTTCCGTCATCAGCGCCAAGGGCTACAACCCGGCTGACTTCGTTTGCTTCTCGTACGGCGGTGCCGGTCCTGTCCACACCTACGGCTACACCGAAGGCCTGGGGTTCAAGGACGTGGTGGTGCCGGCCTGGGCGGCCGGTTTCTCAGCCTTCGGCTGTGCCTGCGCCGAGTACGAATACCGCTATGACAAGAGCGTCGACATCGGCGTCGGTCCGAAAGCCAGCGATGCAGAGAAAGTGCAGGCCTGCAAAACCCTGACCGAAGCTTGGGGCGAGCTGAGCGAAAAAGTGATCGAGGAATTCGTCATCAACGGCTTCAAGCCGGAAGATGTGTTGCTGCGTCCGGGCTACCGCATGCAGTTCATGGGCCAACTGAACGACCTCGAAATCAACTCCCCCATTACCCAGGCCTCCACGCTGGCGGACTGGGACAAGATGGTGCATGCCTTTGACCAGACCTACGCTCGCGTCTATGCGAGTTCCGCCAGTTCACCCGAACTCGGTTTTGGTGTGACCGGCGCCATCATGCGCGGCAGTGTGATTTCGTCCAAACCGGAACTGCCGGAAGAAGCCGATGCGGGTCCGATTCCGCCCAAGGAAGCGCATATCGGCAGCCGGCCGTTCTACCGCCACAAAAAATGGCAGGACGCGCAAATCTGGTCGATGGAGGCACTCAAGGCGGGTAACCGCGTGGTGGGGCCGGCCATTGTCGAATCACCATCCACGACCTTTATCGTGCCTTTGGGGTTCGAAACCTATTGCGACAAACACCGTTTGTTCCATCTTAAAGAAGTTAAACAAGGAGCTCAATCATGAACATGATGTCTAGAAAAGAAATTGGTTTGCCTGATTTACTGGGCAACGGCAAGACCCTCAAAGAGCATCGCGACGAGGTGTTGGAGCGGACCAAAAGCACAGGTTTTTACAACGGCCTGGAAAAGCTGGAGTTCAAGGAATCCGACCCGATTACCTACGAAAAGCTGTTTTCCCGAATTCGCGGCGGCTTGGTGCATGCCCGCGAGACGGCAAAGAAAATTGCGGCCTCCCCCATCGTCGAGCAAGAAGGCGAATTGTGCTTCACGCTGTACAACGCAGCCGGTGACTGCATACTGACGTCCACCGGGATCATCATCCATGTCGGAACCATGGGCGCTGCTATCAAATACATGATCGAAAACGCCTGGGAAATGAACCCTGGCATCAACCCGGGTGACATGTTCACCAACAACGATTGTTCCATCGGCAATGTGCATCCTTGCGATATCGCCACCATCGTTCCCATCTTCTGGGATGGCAAACTGATTGGATGGGTCGGTGGTGTGACCCACGTCATTGACCTCGGTGCCATGACACCCGGCTCGATGTCGAGCGGCCAGGTGTCGCGCTTCGGTGACGGCTTGCAGGTCACCTGCCGCAAGACCGGCGTCAACGACACCCCGCTGCGCGACTGGTTGCATGAGAGCCAGCGCAATGTCCGCACCGCCAAATACTGGATTCTGGACGAACGCACGCGGATCGCCGGTTGCCACATGATCCGTAAGCTGGTCGAGGAAGTGCTGGAAGCCGAAGGCATTGAGAACTACACCAAGTTTGCGCACGAGATCATCGAAGAAGGACGGCGTGGCCTTCAGTTGCGGCTCAAGGCGATGACTGTTCCCGGGGTCTACCGCAGGGTCTCGTTTGTCGATGTGCCGTATGACCATGAAGACATGAGCCTGGCTTCGGAATTCGGCAAGATGAACAGCATCATGCATGCGCCGTGCGAAATGACGATCCGTCCGGATGCCACATGGAAGCTCAATTTCGAAGGGGCAAGCCGTTGGGGCTGGCACAGCTACAACGCGAACCAGGTGGCGTTCACCAGCGGCATCTGGGTCATGCTGACGCAGACCCTGGTGCCGACCGCGCGCATCAACGATGGCGCGTACTTCGCAACTGAATTCAGGATTCCCAAAGGCACGTGGATGAATCCGGACGACCGCCGCACCGCGCATGCCAACGCATGGCATTTTCTGGTGTCTGCCTGGAGCGGCATCTGGCGCGGCATGAGCCAAGCCTACTATGCCCGCGGCTTCCTGGAGGAAGTCAATGCCGGCAATGCCAATGCCTGCAACTGGCTGCAAGGCGGCGGCATCAACCAGGATGGCGAGGTCCATGCGGTCAATAATTTCGAGACGGCCGCCTGCGGCACCGGCGCCTGCGCGATCAAGGATGGCTTGAACCACAATGCCGCCGTTTGGAATCCCGAAGGCGACATGGGCGATATCGAGATTTGGGAAATGGCCGAGCCGCTCTTGTACATGGGGCGCAACGTCAAGACCAACTCCGGCGGTTACGGAAAATTCCGCGGCGGCTGCGGCTTCGAGACCCTGCGCATGGTATGGAAGGCGCAGGACTGGACGATGTTCTTCTCAGGCAATGGCTACATGAACAGCGACTGGGGCTTGATGGGCGGCTACCCGTCGGCGACTGGCTATCGTTTTGAAGCCCACAAAACCGATCTCGAAGCCCGCATCAAGAAAGGCTTGTCGTTGCCGCTGGGCGCCGACCGCAATCCGGGAAATACGGAATACGAGCGGCACATCAGCGCGACTGCGGAGGTCAAGCGCGACAAGCAGTGCACCACCACCGAAGCTATTTTCGAAAACCATGACCTGTACTTGAACTATCTGCGTGGCGGCCCCGGCTTTGGCGATCCGCTGGACCGTGATTGCGCCTCGGTTGAAAACGACCTCAATAGCCACTTTGTCCTGCCAGAATTCGCCGTCAAGGTGTATGGCGTCGTGATCGCGCAAGACGACAACGAGTTGTGGAAAGTCGACATTGCCAAGACGGCATCACGTCGCAAGGCAGTGCGCAAGGAGCGGATCGCCAGAGCCATTCCAACCCGTGAATGGATGAAGGAAGAGCGTGCGCGGGTCATCGACAAACACGCATCGGTGCAGGTGCGGCACATGTTTGCCACCAGCTTTGACCTCAGCGCCAAGTTCAAGAACGAGTTCAAGGCGTTCTGGGAACTGCCCGCCGACTGGGAACTGCCGGAGTCCGAGTTGGGCGTTCCTTCCTTCGGTTCCAAGTACCGGATGGACCTGTCGAAGTTGCCCGATGTCCGCACCGTGACTTTGGTCGAAGAGTGATTTGAAGTCGGGGCCTGGCCCCGGCTAACCTAAACTTATTGGAGATACAAAATGTCAGTCTATACACAAGAGCAAGTGAACTACCTGGTGGAAGGCAAGCTGGACTGGGAGACCACCATGCGCATGCTGTCCATGCCCAAGGATGATGACCGTTTTCGCATGTATTTGAATACGCTGCAGTCCAAGGTGCAGTGGGATGACAAGATCATTCTGCCGATCAGTTTGCATCTTTACATCGCGCAAAACAAAAAAAGCAAGGAGTGGGTCACCAAATGCAGTTGTGGTCATGAGTTTGGCGACTACCGAAAGAACTGGAAACTTGAGGCCTTGATTTACGTGCGCGATACGCCGGAAGCCATGCAAGAAGTCTATCCAGCGCTGATGGCACCGGACACGGCCTGGCAGGTGTACCGCGAGTACTACTGCCCGGAGTGCGGCACCATGCATGACGTCGAGGCGCCAACGCCCTGGTACCCGGTGATTCATGAGTTTGAACCGGACATCGAAGCGTTCTACACCGATTGGGTGCACCTGCCGCTGCCAGAAAAGGCCAACTAGGCAGGTCATGCCAGGGGCCCGGTGTTTCATCGGGCTCCTGATGATCAAGGTGATTGGACAAACCCCCACTGGGGTGTGAAAGTCAGTATGAATATTGCGGCATTGCTGGAAAAGTCGGCGATTCAACACGGTGACCGGCCGGCACTCACCGTCCACGACCAGGTCCACGCCAACTACCGCGAGTTCGCGCAGCGCGTCAGGGCGACGGCCTTCAGCTTGCGCCATCGCCTGGGGTTGAAGACGGGCGACCGAGTGGCCATCGCGATGAGCAACCGGCCCGAGTTTTATGAAACCTTGTTTGCCATATGGCATGCCGGATTGATCGGCGTCCCCCTCAACGCCAAATTGCACAGCAAGGAGTTTGAATACATTCTTTCCGACGCCCAGGCACGCCTGTGTTTCGTCAGCCCGGATCTGACGGAGCGCATCGCGCATTTGCCCGAGCAAGTGAAAGAGTTGGAACGAGTGATTGCCACTGACAGCGCGGACTACCGTGCGCTCATGATGGATGACGAGCTCGCCATGACTGACGTGTTGCCGACTGATCCGGCGTGGTTGTTTTACACCAGTGGCACGACCGGTCGCCCCAAGGGCGCCACCCTCACCCACCGCAATCTCCTGGCCATGACGCTGAGCTATTTTGCCGACGTCGACCAGATTACGCCCGGCGATACCCTCATCCACGCGGCGCCGATGTCACACGGCTCCGGACTCTACGGCCTGCCGCATATCGCGAAAGGGGCTAATAATGTGGTGCCCGCCCATGCCCATTTTGACCCGGCAGAAATCTGGCAGCTGGTGAAGCTGTACCCGTGCGTCAGCATGTTTGCCGCACCGACCATGATCAAGCGCTTGACCGAAAGCGCGTCACCCATCCCCTCGGACCATCTCAAGACCCTCATCTATGGCGGCGCCCCGATGTACCGCGCCGACTTGGAGCGGGCACTGGAGGTCATCGGACCCCGTCTGGTTCAGATTTATGGCCAGGGTGAAAGCCCCATGACGATTACCGCGCTGTCGAAACAAGCCCACGCCGATAGCAAGCATCCCCGTTACCAGGATCGGCTGGGATCGGTCGGCTTCCCGCGTACCGACGTGGAGGTGCGCATTGTCGACAGTGACGGCGTACCGCTGGCACCGGGCGAAATGGGGGAAATCACGGTGCGTGGCGACGTGGTGATGGCCGGCTATTGGAACAACCCGCAAGCCACTGACGCGGCCCTGCGTGACGGCTGGCTGTATACGGGGGATATGGGGTGCTTCGATGCCGACGGGTTTGTTACCCTGATGGACCGCTCCAAAGATTTGATCATCAGCGGCGGCAGCAATATCTATCCACGCGAGATCGAAGAAATCCTGCTGCGCCATCCCGGCGTCATGCAAGTTTCTGTCGTCGGAACGCCGGATCCCGAATGGGGTGAGGAAGTGGTGGCACTGGTCGTGCTGGCGCCGGGCATTTCCGTTGGCACCGAGGCGCTTGATGCCGTGTGCCTGGAAAATATTGCGCGCTTCAAGCGGCCCAAGCGCTACCACTTCGTCGACGCCCTTCCCACCAACAGCTATGGCAAGGTGCTCAAGACAGAACTGCGCGAATTGCTCAGCAAGCTGGACGCAAGAGCACACTGAAACGCCAGCCTCAACATTTCCCTGCAAGACGCAAAAAAAAGAAGATGCGATGAACAGGTCAGGCCGACAGAAGCCAAGCCCGACCAACCCTTTGTGGCGCTGCACAAGACAGAAAAAAGGCTTTTAAGCAGAAGCCGGGGTCGACATTCATCTGCTTTGCGCGCTTTACAGCAACAACAGACTGTATTTACTTGTCGCCGGCCCGACATCATGTCGGTAAAAACCCTGTCGGTCTTCCAGCCCATAGCCGCTATAAACGAAAGGCTAGGCAACAGGAGACAAAGTGCAGCTTCTACAACTGGTGATCAGCGGCATTGCACAAGGCTGCATTTACGGGCTGATTGCACTGGGCTTCGTGCTCATCTACAAAGCCACCGAGACGGTGAGCTTCGCCCAGGGCGAGCTCATGATGCTGGGCGCCTTCGGCGGCCTGGCAGGCATGACCCTGTTCGGTTTTCCGTACTGGCTCTCGGTGCTGTGCGCCATAGCCGCCATGGCGCTGTTCGGCGTGGTGCTGGAGCGCGTGGTGATCCGCCCGATCCTGGGGCAACCGGCGTTTTCCATCGTCATGCTGACCATCGGCATTGGCTATGTGGCGCGCGGCCTGATCACCATGATTCCCAATATCGGGACCGAGACGCACATGCTGCCGGTGCCGTACAAAGACGAAATCTGGCATCTGGCCGGGCTGGTTCTCAACGTCGAGCAAATGGTGGTGATTGGTGCCACCGCCGTGCTGTGTGTGCTGCTCTACACCCTGTTTCGCTACAGCAAGCTCGGCATCGCGATGCAGGCCGCATCCCAAAACCAGCTGGCGGCCTATTACATGGGCATCCCGGTGAAAAGGCTCAACGGCATCGCCTGGGGCCTGGCCGCTGCTGTCGCCGCCATTGCCGGACTGCTGCTGGCACCCATTACTTTTGTGCACGCCAACATGGGCTTTATCGGTCTCAAGGCTTTTCCGGCCGCTGTGGTGGGCGGCTTTGGCAGTTTGCCGGGCGCCATTGTGGGCGGCCTGATTATTGGCATTGTGGAATCGCTCTCGGGCTTCTATCTGCCGGATGGCTTCAAGGACACCGCCGCCTACATCGTGGTGCTCATCATGCTGGTGGTTAAACCCAACGGCTTGTTCGGCGAGAAATTGAGCAAGAAAGTATGAGATTCATATTTAAAACCGATTACGGGCAGGACATCCGGCTTGCAAAACATGGCGGACACCTGTTTTGGTACGGCGCCCTCATGCTGGTGCTGCTGGCAGCGCCATGGCTGGTGCAAGAGTACTGGCTGGCACAGCTGACCTTTGTGCTGATTTACGCCATTGCCGGCTTGGGACTGATGCTGCTGGCCGGCTTTACCGGCCTGTTCTCGCTCGGTCACGCCGCCTTTCTGGGCGTGGGCGCCTACACCCAGGCGGTGCTCACCAATATGGGCCTGCCGTTTCCGCTGGCTCTGGCCTGCGCCGCCGGCTTGTCAGCGGCGGTGGGCCTGGTGGTGGGCTTGCCAGCACTGCGGGTCAAAGGCATCTACCTGGGCATCGCCACCCTGTCATTCGGCTTTATCGTGGAAGAAGTGCTGGCGCGCTGGGAGTCTGTGACCGGTGGCAACGCAGGTATCCACATCAAGAAACCGGATATGTTTGGCTGGACCCTGGACAGCGCCGAGGCGTTCTATTTTCTCTGTCTGTTGATCACGGTGCTGGCCACGCTGGGCATTCTGAACCTGCTGCGCTCGCCCACCGGCCGCGCGTTTGTCGCCATCCGCGACTCCGAAATTTCGGCGCAAAGCATGGGCATTCACCTGGCCTATTACAAGACGCTGTCGTTTGCCCTGTCGGCGGCGCTGGCGGGCATTGCCGGCGCCCTGTACGCGCACCAGCTGCAATTTATCTCGCCTGACCAGTTCAACATCCTGCAGTCGATTGACCTGTTGCTGATGATCGTGATTGGCGGTGTCGGCTCGGTGCATGGGGCCTTCCTGGGCGCCATCTTCCTAATTACCATGCCGCAGGCCATCGCCATGGTGAAAGACTATTTGCCGCCTACCGTCGGCCAGGCTCCCGGCTTGCAGGGCCTGGTTTACGGCGTTGTGCTGGTGGCCTTTGTGCTGTTTGAGCCGCTGGGCTTGTATGGCCGCTGGCTGAAAGTGCGCACCTATTTGCAGATGTTCCCCTTCTACCGCAAAGGCATGTTCAAGCGGCAAAAATCCTTCCAGAAATCGGAGCGGCTGAAATGAGTGCTGCCATGAACCCCACCCCTGTCCAGCCTTTGCCTGAACCCCTCTTGTCCGCCCGGCAACTGAGCGTGCGTTTCGGCGGCGTGCTAGCGGTCAACAACGTCAGCTTTGATGTCCAACAAGGGGAAGTCTTCACCTTGATTGGCCCCAATGGCGCCGGCAAGACCACCGTCTTCAATTTGATCAGCCGTATCTACACCCCGACCGCCGGCGAGATCGACTACCTGGGGCCGAAGGGCCTCGTTCGCTTGACCGAGCAGCCGCCGCA
>DATCIC010000590.1:0-4179 GCA_036508025.1 Rhodoferax sp.
CATCGGCCTCGCCAGGGGTGAAGCCAGCGGCCAGGATACTGACCTGCATCACCTGTTCCTGAAAGACCGGTACGCCAAGAGTACGTCCCAAAGCCTCTTCCAGAGCGGCGCTCGGGTAAGACACCGTTTCCTTGCCCTGCCTGCGGTTCAAATACGGATGAACCATTCCCCCTTGAATGGGGCCTGGACGGACAAGAGCGACCTCAATCACCAGGTCGTAAAAGCACCGCGGCTGCAACCGAGGCAGCATGCTCATCTGTGCTCGTGACTCGATCTGGAAGACACCGACCGTATCGGCCTTGCAAATCATCTCGTAGGTGCCAGGGTCTTCGGCCGGGATGTCCTGCATCTCGAATTGAAAGCCGCGGCGCATGCTGACGAGTTCGAGTGACTTGCGAATCGCAGTGAGCATGCCCAGGGCCAGCACATCGACTTTAAGCAAACCCATGGCATCCAGGTCATCCTTGTCCCACTCGATGACCGTTCGGTCCTCCATGGACGCGGCTTCAATCGGAACCATTCGAGACAGCGGCCCCTTGGTGAGCACAAAACCGCCAGGGTGCTGTGAGAGATGTCGCGGGAAACCCATCAACTGGCGGGTGAGCGCCATCAACTGCTGGACGCCCAGGTCGTCAAGCGACAGTCCCAGCTCCTGCAGCCGGTCCGCATGCACCTCCCGGCCATCCCACCAGTGGTGCGACTTGGTCAGCTTTTCCAGCAGTTCGAGGTCGAAGCCCAGAGCTTTGCCGACGTCGCGGATGGCGGACTTGGGACGGTACGAAATCACCACGCCAGTCAGGGCCGCCCGGTCACGACCATACTTCTGATACAGGTACTGAATGACTTCTTCACGGCGCTCGTGCTCAAAGTCGATGTCAATGTCGGGTGGTTCGTTGCGCTCCTTGCTGATAAACCGCTCGAATAACACTGACATCCGGGCTGGGTCAACCTCCGTCACACCCAGGCAATAGCAAACAGCACTGTTGGCGGCCGACCCTCGACCCTGGCAAAGGATGTGCCGGGACCGTGCGAAGGCGACGATGTCGTACACGGTGAGGAAATACTGCTCGTAATGCAGCTCGCAAATGAGGGTCAGTTCGTGCTCAATCTGATGCTGGACTTTGGCTGTCATACCGCCGGGCCAACGACGGCCAGCACCTTCGTAGGTGGCTTTTCGCAAATACGACTCAGGGGTCTCTCCTTCAGGCACCACCTCCTGGGGGTACTGGTAGCTCAGCTCGCCTAAAGAAAAATCACATCGGTCGGCCACCTTGAGGGTCTCTGCCATTAACTCCTCCGGGAAAGTCTGTGCCAGGCGAAGGCGGGTGCGCAGGTGCCGCTCAGCGTTCTGCTGCAGGTCAAGGCCGCATTCCGTGAGAGGCTTGCAAATCCGGATGGCAGTCATCACGTCCTGCAAGGGTTTGCGTGAGCGGACATGCATGTGCACATCGCCGACCGCCACCAGTGGAATGGCAGTTGCGTCGCTGACCTGCCTGAGCTTGTACAACCAGATTTCATCATCGAGCGTGCGCAACTGCTCAACGCCGAGCCAGCACCGGCCGATGAACTGCTGCAAGGTCCATTGGCCAATCGTCAAAAGCTGCTCAGGGCTACTGCTGCGGTCGGGCGATACGACCATCAGGCAATCGGCCAATTCCGAGCCCTGCAAGTCGTCGAGCAGAAGTCGGTAGCTTCCCTTTGTCTGCGTCGCTCGTCTCAGGCGCGTAATGAATTCACACAAATTGCCGTAGCCGTTCAGATTGCAGGCCAGGACGACCATATTGAAGGGATTCTCACACTCCACCTGAAACTGGGAACCAACCAGCAGCTTGAGTCCAACTGACTTTGCTTCCACATGCGCGCGCACGATGCCGGCCATGGTGCACTCATCCGTCATGGCCAGCGCTGAGTAGCCCAACTCTTTTGCGCGCGTCACAAGTTCCTCGGGCTTACTGGCACCCCTGAGGAAAGAAAAGTTGGAGAGGCACCGGAGCTCGGCGTAATGGGGCAGGGCGGACATGGTGCTGGCTCACGCAAAAAGTCCGTGCAAATACCAGGACGCTGTTTCGTCTTTTGGCAGCCGTTGCTGAAAAATCCAAAGCGCACCCGCGTGCTTACTCAGTGCCACCCAGTAGTCCCGAGCGACATTCAGGCTGCGTTGGCCACCACCCTCGGCATCCTTGACGCGATGCCACCAGCCGCCTTCGACTCGCTCCGGTCCGAGCAGCAACTGCAGGGGTCCTTGGTACAGCGGGCGCTCGTCCTTGACGTCCAGCTTCAACGGCGTTTTCAGAATCCATGTGGGCTGCGGGCCCGGCACCTGGCGCACTTTAGTCGCTGGTCTTTTGGCATTCACCGGTTGCCAATGGTTCATCCACTCCATGCGGGTGTCTTCGGTCAGTATGGGTCGGAGTACGCGTTTCTTGCCCAGCCGCGCTTCAATGCGCTCCAGCACCAGGTCCACCGCTTCCCCGCTGGCCCTGGCATCTGGCAGCAGGGAGAGGCTGTCTTCAATGACGGGCGTGACCTCCGTGGCGCTCAGGACCAGGTCACCGGCCGGAGCCAGCAATTGCACCTTCGCCAGGTTTTCAGTCAACAGGCGGCACAGGTGGTCCACGTTCTGGGTCGGCTGGGCGGTGCGAATGGTGATTTCCCCGCTATCGCCCGCGTCCCGTGCACGCATCACGTCGTGACACCAATGCAGCGTGAACGCGGTGACGCCGCAGTGGCGTGCTGCAAGCCATCCCCCCATCTGTACCAGCAGGCGACGGGCACCAAACATCAAGGCCGGCGCGGTGTCGACTCGACCGGGCAACTCAAGCCGAGCGGAAAACGTCTCTGGCAAGGTCACCCAGGGATAGCCTTCTGGACGCAGACCGTAGGCTTGGTCCAGCGCCAAAAGCAGTTGGCTGTCGAAGCGCCGGCTGATACCGCCGCGGGGCAACTTGCGTACATCGGCCAACGTCCTGCAGCCCAATCTGGACAAGGTCGCGCCATGAACATTGACGGCATCAATGCATTCGTAGGGCAAAGGGTCCAGTACCTTGGCTAGCGGACCGGCAAAGCCGTCACGGATGCCGACCCGCGCACATGCCAACGCGGCCAAGCTGGTGGGCGCCCAGGCAAGCGCTGAGACTCCCAGTTCTGATGCGCCTGCTTCGACGAGCTGATGCACGTGGTCCTCACCGCCGAACAGTCGCAAGCTTTGCTCGACCTCCAGCAATACGGTTTGGTCCTTCTGCGCCACGCGGGGGGTGAACTGAAGGGCCCAAACGGCAATGCCAAGGGGGTCAATGGGCAGCGAGCTGTCGCAGGCGTCGTCGAGTAACAGCGCTGCCCAATGTGCTGACATTGGAAGCCTCCGTCTTTGCAATCAACTGACTTGGGCGCATCAGCCGAGGCGTAAACACGCTTGCCAGCGTTCCCGGTATCGACGACAGCACGATGGTGTCATCCAGTAATGCGCCTTTGCGTTTCAGAATTCGAACGTGCAGTTCCCAGTCAGGGCCAAGCGTGGTCAGCACCCGTAGTGGCGCCGGTGACGCGGCGAGCTGGGCTGCTTCTGGTCGGAAAAGAAAGACCGGGCAGTCACAGGACTGGGCATGCACTTGCAAGCGGCGTAGTTGCTCGGCGCGCGCCTGGGGTAGCCAGGCCAGGATGGCGCCACCACGCGGATTGGCTTTCACAAGCTGCTCGGTGGTCCACAGCCGTTCGGCAGGCGTGTCGGCGGCAATCCAGACCAGGTTCTTTTCTGCAATCCCCAGTTTGACCAGCCCTGGGGCATGGGGGCGTTTGGGTGGCCCTACCAGCAGGATTTGGCCCCCACTGGCCACCAACCCAGCCAGTGCGGGTGAAAGCAGGCGCCATTCACACAGAGAGGGCTGCGGCTGCAGGAGTTCGGTCAGCGAATTGCACGGCCACCCGCCACCGGGCAATTGAGCGTCAAGGGCTTCAAATCCCGTGGCCACCACAGCTTGACCAGCCTGAGCAATATCTGTTCCGCGCCAAATGGCCTGCGAGACATTGCCGGGAAGTTGTGCAACGTCAAACGGCTGCGACGGCCCGGCACCCGCGAGCGGTGCGGCGTTCACTATCCTTTGAAGTGCGGGGGACATTGGGGTTCTGAAGATGACTGTATAAAAGCACAGTATAGTCAAATCTGCCAAATGGTCAAAGGTT
>DATCIC010000591.1:0-4021 GCA_036508025.1 Rhodoferax sp.
TGGCCGGCGTACATCACTGCGACCCGTTGCGCCATCTCTGACACCACGCCCATGTTGTGCGTGATCAACACCAGCGCCATGCCTCGCTCTTTTTGCAGGCTGCGCAGCAAGTCCAGAATCTGCGCCTGAATCGTCACGTCCAGCGCAGTGGTCGGTTCATCGGCAATCAGCAGCTTGGGGTTGCAGGAAATCGCCATGGCGATCATGACGCGCTGGTTCATGCCGCCCGACATCTGGTGCGGATAGACCTTGAGGCGACTCTCCGCCGCCGGAATGCCGACTTGTTCCAGCAGTTCGATGGAGCGCCGTTTGGCGGCTTTGGCGTCCAGCCCCAGGTGCAGCTTGAGCGTCTCGGCCAGTTGAAAGCCCACGGTAAAGCAGGGATTGAGGCTGGTGGTGGGGTCCTGGAAGATCATCGCCACGTCTTTGCCGGTGAGTTGGTTGCGCGCTTTGGTGGAGAGTGTCAGCAAATCGTGACCGTCAAAGCGCAGCTTGTCGGCCGTGACGACACCGGGGTAGGCCACCAGGCCCATCAGCGCCATCATGGTGACGCTCTTGCCCGAGCCGGACTCGCCGACGATGCCCAGCACCTCACCGGCGTCGAGCGACAGGCTGACACCTTCGACCGCGTGCATCACGCTGTGGGTCGAAGGGAAGTCGACCGACAGATTTTCAATTTCAAGTAGAGCCATAAGGAGACAAGTGAAATGGGCTGTCAGCGCTTGAGTTTGGGGTCAAACGCGTCGCGCAAACCATCACCGAGCAAGTTGAAGGCCAGTACTGTGATCAATATTGCCAGGCCGGGGAAGGTGACCACCCACCAGGCGCGCAGCACAAACTCACGCGCATCGGCCAGCATGGTGCCCCATTCGGGCGAAGGCGGTTGTGCGCCCAGGCCCAGAAAGCCGAGAGCCGCCGCATCCAGAATGGCTGCCGAGATACCGAGCGAGGCCTGCACAATCAGCGGCGCGGTGCAGTTGGGCAAGATCTCGTTGAACATCAGGCGCAGGTGCCCGGCACCATTCATGCGCGCCGCCGTCACATAGTCTTTGGAGGCCTCGGTGATGACCGCCGCGCGGGTGATGCGCACGTAGTGTGGCAAGACCACCACCGCCACCGCCAGCATGGCATTCATCAGGCCCGGGCCCAAAATGGCCACGATCACAATCGCCAGCAGCAAGCTCGGCAGCGTCAGGATGATGTCCATCAAGCGCATCACGGCGACCTCAAAGATGCCTCGAAAATAGCCGGCGGTGAGCCCCAAAATAGTGCCAATGATCACCGACAGCGTCACCACCGCCAAGCCAATCGCCAGCGACAGGCGGGCGCCAAAGATCAGACGGGAGAGGATGTCGCGACCAATGGCGTCGGTGCCCAGCCAGTGGGCGCTGGAGCCCTCGGCTTGCCAGCCGGGTGGCCTCAAGAAGACGTTGGGGTCGGTCAGGTCGGGCGCATAGGGCGCAATCAAGGGCGCAAACAGGGCAATCAGGAGCACCAGCACCACAACACCCAAGCCGCCGACGGCGCCTTTGTTGCCGCTGAAGTAACGCCAAAACTCACGCAGCGGATGCGGTGGCTCCAATGCCTCGTTGATCTGTAAACTTGTCAAACTAGTGCTCATCATGCTGGCCTTTAGTGCCTGATGCGGGGGTTGATAATGCCGTAGGTCACGTCCACCAGCAGGTTGACCGCCATCACGATCATGCCGAGCAGCAGCATGCCACCTTGTAACACCGGATAGTCGCGCCGGCCAATCGCTTCAATCAGCCACTTGCCTACCCCCGGCCAGGAAAAAATGGTTTCGGTCAGGATGGCGCCGGTAAACAGGACGCCCACCTGCAAACCGATCACGGTAATCACCGGAATCAGTGCATTGCGCAACGCGTGCAGACCGACCACCCGCAGGTTGGACAAGCCCTTGGCGCGCGCGGTGCGGATGTAGTCTTCGCCCAACACTTCAAGCATGGCCGAGCGTGTCATGCGGGCAATCACCGCCAGCGGATTGGTCCCGAGCACGATGGTCGGCAAAATCAAATGCGTGACGGCTGACCAGAAGGCCTGTCTGTCGCCGGCCAGCCAGGTGTCAATCAACAAGAAACCGGTGACGGGCTCAATGAAATACTGCACGGCAATGCGCCCTGACACCGGCGTCAGGTCGAGTTGCACTGAAAACAGCAGGATCAGCAGCAAGCCCCACCAGAAGATCGGCATGGAGTAACCCGTGAGGGACACGCCCATCACGCCATGGTCGAAGATCGTATTTCGTCGCACCGCCGCCAGAATGCCCGCCGGTATGCCCAGTAACAGGGCAAACAAAATCGCGCACAGCGCGAGTTCAATGGTGGCGGGAAACAGTGTCATGAACTCACTCAGCACGGGTTCGTGGGTGATGATCGATTTACCTAAATCGCCCTGCAACACGCGGCCGATGTAAATGCCGTATTGCACCAGTACCGGGCGGTCCAGTCCGTACTCCTTGAGCAGGGTGGCGTGGCGCACGGCATCAATGCCGCGCTCGCCCGCCAGGGTTTCAATCGGGTCCCCCGGCACCAGGCGAATAAGAAAGAACGCCAACAGTGTCATGCCGATGAAGGTCGGGACGATCAAGCTGAAGCGGGTTAAAAGAAAACGCAGCATGGTTCAGTGCCTGGATGATCGGGGCGAAGCGTGGATCATGCCAGAACAAAAAAGCCGACTTGCGTCGGCCTTTGCGGTAGGCAGCGACGCTGCTTATTTCAGGTGCTTGCCAATCAGGCCAGCCATTTCAAACATGGAGACCTGCACCTTGCCAAAAACTTCTTTCAGCTTGGCGTCGGCATTGATCATGCGTTTGTTGACGGCGTCTTGCAGCTTGTTCTTCTTGATGTACGTCCACAGTTGCTTGACCACCTCGGTGCGTGGCAGCGGGCCGATGCCCACAACGGCTGCCAGCGCGGCGCTGGGCGTCAGGGCCTTCATGAAGGCGGCGTTGGCGGTGCGCTTTTTAGCGGGTGCTTTTTTGGCAACGACTTTCTTGGCCGGAGCGGCCTTTTTGGCGGGGGCGGCTTTCTTGGCCGGTGCTGCCGCTTTGGCTGTTGCCTTGACGGCTACTTTTTTAGCCGGAGCGGCGGCTTTTGCCGGCGCGACTTTCTTGACCGCCACTACCTTTTTTGCAGGCGCAGCTTTTTTTGCCGGTACTTTTTTTGCAGTTGCCATGATTTATTGTCCTTCTGGAAGTTGATGAATCACCAGCAAAAAACGGCTTCCTCACTGGTGCGGTGGATGCTACTGGAGAATGGGCGTGTTTCCAAGGGGGAAAGCCTTTATTTCATTGGTAAATGTTGTTTTTTTTGGTTTGTGATCATCGCCCCCTGCAATTTTGTTGCTTAAAGGACAAGAACCATGACCCTTTCGTTTGCCACCGGGTTTTGTAGACAGCGCAGGGTCGCGTCGGCAAGGTGCTGGCGAGCCGTCGTCTTATTTGACGCGTGCCGTCGGCAGGGTGGCCAACACCACGCCGGCCAAGGCAATGGCGAAGGCCAGCACCTGCAGACCCGTGAGCGTTTCGCCCAACGCCAGTACACCCACCAGTGCTGCCGAAATCGGCAGCATCACGGTGAAGACGCCGGCCTTGGCGGCGGGCACGGTTTTGAGTCCAGTCATCCATAACCAGACCGTCCACACACTGGCCGCCAGCGCATAGAACACGAGCAGCAGCCAGGCGGCGGGCCGCACCGTCAAAAAATCAAATCTCAAGGCGGTGTAAATGCCAAACGGTGTCATCAAGATGAAGCCCCACAGGTTGATCAACGCGGTGATGCGTTTGGGTGTCAACGCGCCAGTGAGCTGCTTGCCGATCACGGCGTAAGAGGCTTCGCACACCACCGCTGCAAACACCAGCAGATTGCCCCATACTGCATTTTTATAGATCAAATTTGGCTCTAGCCCCCGTCCTGCCTGCGTCAGCAGCTCTGATTTTGATAATGCAAACAGGCCAATGCCAAAGGCGGCGCAGGCAATTGCCAGCCACACGCGCAGGCCA
>DATCIC010000592.1:0-7489 GCA_036508025.1 Rhodoferax sp.
CAAGCCGAGTTCCCCGACTTGCTCGATGTGATCTACACCAGCAACGACGGCAGCTTTGGCGCGAAAGGCTTTGTCACCACGCCGCTGGAAGCCATGCTCAAAGACGGAAAAAGCAGCAAGGGTCGCAAAATCGCCGAAGTCGTGACGATCGGCCCGCCTTTGATGATGCGTGCGGTCAGCGACATGACCATGCCTTATGGCGTGAAGACGGTGGCCAGCCTGAACTCAATCATGGTCGATGCCACCGGCATGTGTGGCGCCTGCATGGTGCCGGTGACGATCAACGGCAAGATGGTGCGCAAGCACGCCTGCGTTGACGGTCCCGAGCTCGACAGCCACATCATCGACTGGGACAAGTTCTTGCCGCGTTTCAACCAGTTTAAGCCGCAGGAGCAGGCGAGCCGGATGTTGCACGGCTTTGCTTGAGAGCGCGGGGAGGTGGTGCCTCCCCGTGTCTACAGCCATTCATCGACGTGCGGTGAAGGATGCCGTGAGTTAAGTAAAAGAGGTTTAACTTTTACGCGATAGAGATGTCAATATTTTTCTCAACACTGTTCGCAGCTCCTTGATTTTCAGCAGGACGAACGGGAGCAGTCGTTTCATTTTTCGCCACAAGATTTCGATGCGATTGAGTTCGGGCGAATACAACGCCCCTGATCGGCAGTATGGCTCCCTGGTCCGGGGACGAATTACCCTTTGACTGCGCCCATCGTCAGCCCCTTAGCCACGTATTTTTGAAAAATCATCGTCAGAATGATCGCCGGCGCCATGATCGCCACGGCGGCAGCCATCACGCCACCCCAATCGACTTCGGCGTAGGACAGGAAGTTGTAGACGGCGATCGGCAGGGTTTTGGTCCGCTCCATGCTGAGAACTTGTGAGAACATGAAGTTGTTCCAGGAAAAGATGAACGACAGCGTTGTGGCGGTGATGATGCCAGGGCCCGACAGCGGCAGGATGATCTTCACAAACGCCATCTGTCGCGTGGCGCCGTCGACCATGGCCGATTCTTCGAGCTCGCGCGGAATCGTGCTGAAATAGGTCGTCATGATCCACACCACGATCGGCAGCGCGATCAGCATATGCGAGAGGATCAGCGCGACATAGCTGTCCATCAGGCCGAGTCGCGAGAAAATGATGTACCAGGGCATCAGGAAGGAAATGCCGGGCATCAGGCGCGCCAGCAAAATGAATACGGCGAGTTTTTTCTGCGCGTAGCGCGAAATCGAATAGGCCGCCGGAAGTCCGAGTAGCAGCGACAGGCCGACTGCCATCGCACCGACGATGGTCGAGTTGAAGAAATATTTCAGGAAGTCCTGTTCTTCGAAGACCTTGCGGTAATTCTGCAGCGTGGGTTCAAAGAACAGCTTGGGCGGCCAGGAGATGATGTCGACCTGTGTCTTGAACGACGAGCCCAGCATCCACAGGAATGGGAACAGCACGACCAGCGCAAACAGCAGGACCAGCAGGTAGAACAGGACAGTGTTGACGATTTTGTTTTTCATGCCAGTACCTTCAGTTTTCGCTGGATGCGCGCAGCTTCATGATGCCCAGACTGCACAGCAACACCACGAAGAACAGCGCCACCAGAATGACCGACGACTGACCCATGCGGAAATACTCGAAGCTGTACTTGAAGCCCATGATGTTGAGCGTCTCCGACGCGTAACCCGGGCCGCCGCCGGTCATTGCAAAGATGATGTCGAAGGTCTTCAGTGCATCGATCAGGCGCAAAATCATCGCCGTCAGAACGACCGGCATGACCATCGGTATGGTGACATAGCGCAGAATTTGCCACTCGCTGGCACCGTCCACGCGCGCAGCTTCCACCGGCTCCTCCGACAGACCGGCCAGCCCGGCGAGCACGATCAGGGTGATCATGGGCGTCCACTGCCAGACATCGACCATGACCAGCGACGCAATGACGGTGTTCTCGTTCGAGATCCAACGACCCTGAGGCAGTCCGAGGGCGTCGAGGGCGAAATTGAGCAGACCGATGGTCGGGTCGTAAAAAAGATTGAAAACGATGCCCACCGCGACCGGCGTGGCCACGAGCGGCAGCAAGAGCAGCGTCTTGGCGAAGCCCCTGCCGAAGAAATCGCGGTTCAGAACCAAGGCAATGGCAACGCCCAGCACGACCTCGACCGCCACGGCAAACACCGTGAAAGAGAAGGTTCGGCCAAGTGCGTGCAGAAAACGTGGCTCGGAGAAAACGCGCAGGTAGCTGTTGAGACCGACAAAAGTGGGCTCCATCCCCGAAGTGAGATTCCAGTTGGTAAAGCTCAGGTACAGGGTGTAGAGAATCGGAAACACCATCAGCAATGCGATGAAAATGATGGCCGGAAGCGGAAACAAAATCCGCAAATTTCTCTCGGTAAAGCTTGACTGAATCATGGATGGCGTTCTGCGCGAAAGTTCTATTGAGTGATCTCGACCTGGGCGGGTCGTCCACCGGAGTGAACGGCCCGCGTGCCAGTCAAACGACAGGGCATTTATTTGCCGTATTCGCCACTGTCCTGCAGCAGTTCGTTGACCCGACCCACTTTTTCCTTGGCCATCTGATCGAGCTTGGTGGAAGTGCCCTTGGTATTGATCGACTCGATGAGCAGCTCGCCGATGAGGTCGCGCGCTTCGCCCACGGCACTCATGTAGGGTCGGTCAACCGCAGTGCCGTTCTTGGCCGCAAAGGCGCGCGTCTCGATCAGGCCGGGATTCATCTTGCTGCGCACCACCTGGTCGTCCCAAACCGATGAACGTGCCATTGTGATGTTGCCCATCATGCCCTTGATCGCCATTTCCTTGCTCGACGCCCAGTTCAGGAACTTCAATGCCAGGTCTTTTTTCTTGGACTGGCTGGACACCGAGATGCCCCAGGATGAGACGATGAAAGGCGCATTGGTCTTGGGTCCGGCCGGGAAGTTGGCAATGCCGAAATTGGTCACCGGGATTTGTGTCTTGGACTGATCGACGATCTGGCCGTAGAACACCGAGGCATCGGTCCACATCGCGACCTTGCCGGCCTGGAACAGCGGCATGATGTTTTCCCAGGACATCGAAGTCACGCCTTTGGGCCCATAGGTGCCGAGCAATTTGCCGTAATAGCGTACCGCGTCGATGGCCGGCTTCGAGTTGAAGACCGCAGTACCCTTGTCGAGGTACTGCCCGCCGTAGTTATAAATGTAACTTGAGGCCTGGGTGACGGCTGCCGCACCCTTGCCACGCGAGGCGATGCCGGCAACGCTTTCGGAATTGAGCTTCTGGGCGGCTGCCTCAAGTTCATCAAAATTGGTCGGCACCTTCAGCCCCGCCTGCTGCAGCAGGTCCTTGCGGTAGTAGAGCACTTGCCATTCGGTGACCAGCGGAACGATGTAGGGTTTGCCGCCAAAAGAGGCGGCGTTCATGATGTTTTTCGGATAGTCGCTGAAGTCGTAGCCCGTCAGGGGCGCGTACCAGCCGTTTTTCGAGAACATCTTGCCTTCTTGCAGTGGGCGCGTCATGAAGACGTCGACGGTGGAAGACTTGGTGGCGAATTCGGTGGTGAGCTTTTGCGTCAGCTGGCTTTCCTGCAAGCTTTCGACGTTGACCTTGATGCCGGTGTTTTTCTCGAACTGTGGAATCGACTGCTTGAGCAATTCACCGTAAGGGTGGTTGGCCACCAGCACGCGGATTTCACCCGATTGCGCCAGTGCACCCGCGCAAAGGCACAGCGAAGAAAGTGCGACCCCGATTTTTGACAGTTTGTATTCCATGAAAACCTCCAAGTTAAAAACGTAAAGTACCACCCACCCTAAACGATGGCCTCTGAGGTGTTCTTGTCGAACACGTGCATGTTGGCCATCTTGAAATCGATCTGGATCGTTTCGCCGACACCGATCGGCTGCTTCGGCACGGCCATGCGCGCCACCAAGGCATGCGCGTCGCAGCTCAGGTGCGCGAATATCTCGGAGCCGAGTAACTCCACCACCTCGGCCCTGGCGCTGATCGTGCTGCCGACGTCGGTACCCGGTTGATGCAGCGCAATGTCTTCCGGGCGAACGCCGAAGACCACCTCCTTGCCGGCGTGCGCAATCAGTTTGGCGCGGAAGGCTTCAGGCATGGCGACGCGGAAGCTGCCACCATCGATGAACAACTGACCGCCCTCGTTGACCAGACGGGCGTCGAAGAAATTCATCGCCGGCGAGCCGATGAAGCCGGCGACGAAACGGTTGACCGGCTTGGCATAGACGTCCATCGGTGCGCCGCTTTGCTGCACCACCCCCTTGTTCATGATGAAGATTCGGTCGGCCATGGTCATGGCCTCGACTTGATCATGGGTGACATAGATCATGGTTGCACCCAGGCGGCGGTGCAGTTTGCTGATTTCGGCACGCATCGCAACGCGCAGCTTGGCGTCCAGGTTGGAAAGCGGCTCGTCAAACAGGAACACCTTGGGCTTGCGCACGATGGCGCGGCCGACCGCCACGCGCTGGCGCTGGCCACCGGAGAGTTCTTTGGGCTTGCGTTCCAGCAGTTCGGTGAGCCCGAGAATGTCGGCAGCCTCCTGCACACGGGCGTCGATCTCGGCGTCCGAGAGCTTGCGAATCTTCAGGCCGAAGCCCATGTTTTCGCGCACATTCATGTGCGGGTACAGAGCGTAATTCTGGAACACCATGGCGATGTCGCGGTCCTTGGGGGCCATGTCGTTGACCAGTGTGTCACCAAAGTAGATTTCGCCTGAAGTGATTGTTTCCAGGCCGGCGATCATGCGCAAAGCGGTCGATTTGCCGCAGCCCGAAGACCCCACCAGCACGGCAAATTCCTTGTCCTGAATTTCGATCGATAGATCGTTAACGACGGTGACGGATCCATACCGTTTGACGACGTTTTTCAAAGTGACTTTGGCCATGTGCGATAACTCTTTCTTCTAGTGGGCTGCAGGTTCAATGGCTGGTAGGCGTCCACGGGACAGTTGCTCGTCGGTGCACTGCCAAAAGTACGACACCCTACTCCGCATCCGTCACGTTGTCCAAGATGAACCTTATCCAACGAGGTACGAGCCTGAAGCGGTGTCCGTGATTCCAATGAGGTATGAACCTGAACTGCGGGTTTGGGTCGATCCTTTCCCACACGGTGATCGACATGGACAAGACCCGTCCGTAAGCAATTGTATGCGATCAATTAACCGCGTTCTTCCCCTGAGGGCGGTACACCTACGGCTTTCAAAAGGAGAGCGCGATGGGTGACAAAGAGGGCAAGTGGCTCCATAAATCGAGGCCCTCAAGCAGCCATCTAAAATCCTGCAGACTGATGGTTCTTCCAACTGGCCAAGAACCCGGAAGTCGCCACAGCGCCGCAGATCGTGCGCTGATAAGGGCTAGCGATAAATTTTGTGCACATGAAAATAGGCTCTTGCCAACATTCTTACTGGGCTTGTAGCCATTAATACAATGGCGTTCGTAGTGAAAATGCCTGCGCAACAACTTCGTAATACATTGAAATCACGCCTCCCTGGAGCCGCTCCATGAAAATGACCTTTCGCTGGTATGGCGAGTCTGATCCCGTCAAGCTCGAATACATCCGCCAGATCCCCGGCCTGTATGGCATTGTTTCCGCCATTTACGATGTACCGGTGGGTGAGGTCTGGCCCCTGGACAAGCTGCAAGCACTGCGTGCGCGCATTGAAGGCGCCGGCTTGAAGTTTGAAGTGGTTGAAAGTGTGCCTACCCACGAAGACATCAAGTTGGGCAAGCCGACGCGGGATCGCCTCATTGCCAACTTCCAGCAAAACATCCGCCATTGCGCGGCGGTGGGTGTGAAAGTGATCTGCTACAACTTCATGCCAGTATTTGACTGGACCCGCACCGAAATGGCCAAGGAGCTGCCTGACGGCTCTTTCACCCTGGCGTTCGACGCCAAGGCGGTGGCCAAGATTGACCCGGAAAAAGGCATCACCCTGCCTGGCTGGGACGCCAGCTACAAACCGGAACAGCTCAAAAGCCTGCTGGCCGAGTACAAAGCGGTGAATGAGGAAAACCTGTGGGCCAACCTCGAATACTTCCTTAAGGCCATCATCCCGGTCGCTGAAGAAGCGGGTATCAAGATGGCCATGCACCCGGACGACCCGCCGCGTCCCATTTTTGGCTTGCCGCGCATCGTCAAGAACCGCGAAGACTTGCAGCGCCTGGTCAACATTGTTGACTCAACAGCCAACGGCTTGACCCTGTGTTCGGGCTCGCTCGGCGCTGATTTGTGCAACAACATTGAAGCCCTGGTGCGCGAATTTGGCAGCCAGGGCCGCATCCACTTTGGCCACCTGCGCAATGTCAAGGTGGAACCGGACGGGACGTTTTATGAATCCACCCACCGGTCTTGCGACGGTTCGCTGGACATGGCGGCCATCGTCAAGGCCTACCACGACATCGGTTTCGAGGGTTATGTGCGCCCGGACCATGGCCGCATGATCTGGGGTGAGACCGGCAAACCCGGCTACGGGCTGTATGACCGCGCGCTGGGGGCCGTCTACCTGAATGGCTTGTGGGAGGCGATCAGTAAGTACTTGCCACCGGCCCATTAACGCGAACCCGGAATCTTGATGTTGCTGTAGGAACGGAGGTTACCCTCGCCCTCCGCGCAGATACGTACGTGCGCAATTCCAATTTATTCAACAACGCCATGACTGGGGAGAAAACGGCCCACATCGAGCCATCCAAGCACTCAACCGACGAAGTTGATGAATTTCTGAATAGGGTAAGGCCGCCGTCGATGACGCTCCAGGGGCTGCATCACATTCTTGATCCCAAGACCGGCTACCCGAGCACCGGGCCGCACCCGTTGCCAAATTTGCCTCGCTGTTTTCATCACGTATCATTGCCAGCATTCACAATTTTTTAGAGAGTGATCTGTCATGGACTTGGGTATTGCCGGTAAATGGGCTTTGGTGTGCGGTGCCAGCAAAGGGCTCGGCTTTGGCTGTGCGCAAGCACTGATGCGCGAAGGAGTCAACGTGTTGCTGGTGGCCCGAGGCCGCGACGTGCTGCAAGCATCTGCTAATAAATTAATAGCTGCTTACGCAGGTAGCACGGGGGCTACAGCTGAATTTGTTGCTGAAGATATTACAACGCCGCAAGGTCGCGAGGCGGTATTTGCTGCGCGCAGCGACTTTGATATTGTGGTCACCAACGCGGGCGGCCCGCCGACCGGCGACTTTCGCGACTGGGACCGGGACGCCTGGATCCGGGCGCTCGACGCCAACATGCTCACGCCCATTGAGCTGATCAAAGCGACCGTCGACGGCATGGCCGCGCGCGGTTTCGGTCGCATCATCAACATCACATCCGGCGCGGTGAAGGCGCCGATTGACATCCTGGGGCTGTCCAACGGTGCCCGCAGCGGCTTGACCGGCTTCGTGGCCGGTGTGGCGCGCAGTGGCTTGGCCGCCAAAGGCGTCACGATGAACAACCTGCTGCCCGGTGCGTTTGACACCGACCGTCTGCAGGCCGTCATGCAGGGC
>DATCIC010000593.1:0-2342 GCA_036508025.1 Rhodoferax sp.
GCTCGCGCTGGTGGTCGGCCAGCCGTTGACCGCTGTTTTCAAGGCATCCAGCGTGTTTTTGGCATCTGTTGATTGATTTTTCTACCCCGTTCAAGGAGTCCTCATGAAAATTGCTGTTGCCACCAAAGACAACTGGGCCCAAGTCTCGGGTCACGCAGGTCAGACTCGAGACTGGTTGTTGTTCGACTGCCAGCCGGGAGCGCCTCTGCCCGAGCCACAACGTATCCAGCTCACCAAAGAGCAACTGCCACACCACTTTCAGGACGATGGCCCGCATCCGCTGCATGGTGTGGAGGTGCTGGTTGCCGCCAGCGCGGGCGACGGCTACATCCGCCACATGGAGAAATGGGGTGCGCAGGTGGTGCTGACCGGTGAGACCGACCCGCTCACGGCATTGAACAAGATCATCGCGGGCGAAGCCCTGGCTGATACCCGCTTTGACATCACCACCACCCTGTGCAAACTGCGCGACCTATTCTCGCGCCATTGAGATGAACCCATCACTCGATTGCCGCATCCTGCTGCTGGCCGAACTTCTGGGCAGGCCCGCACCAGCGCATGCCACCGCCGACCCGCTGCGCCCAATACTGGCCAGTCTGCTGGCAGGCCGTTCCCTTAACCAAGGGGTGTTGCCCGCCACACTGGGGCTGACAGAGCCTGCGCTTCAGACGCTCTGGAGCGACTACTTTCCTGGAGCCCACCTGAATCTGCAGAACGGCCCGGGCGAGGACATTGCGGAGCTGGAAGACCTCTTGCATCTGCTGCTGGAATACCGCGCCGGTGTTCGGGAGTCCGAAGTCTGGTTGGCCCAGATCGTGGCCTACAGCTGCTGCGGGCGCAACCACCTGTGGCAAGACCTGGGGCTGGCCGACCGGGGCGAACTCTCCACCCTGATGACGGTGGCCTTCCCCGGCCTGGCGACCTTGAATGTGGACGACATGAAGTGGAAGAAGTTCATCTACCGCCACTACTGCACCAGGGAAGGCATTTACGTCTGCCCGGCACCGTCGTGTGGCGAATGCGCGGATCACGCCAAATGTTTTGCCCCCGAGACGTAGTTTTTTTACCCAAGGAGTTTGTGATGAAACCTGCCCACCTGTTGCCCCTCCTGCTGGTCGCCCTGATGGGCCCCGTCACGCTGGCGCATGCCGACGAAGTCTCCGTGGCCGTCGCTTCCAATTTCACCGGCCCGATGGAAAAAATTGCGCCCGCGTTTGAGAAGGCAACCGGCCACAAGGCGCTGCTTGCCTATGGCACGGTCGGCAAGTTCTATGCGCAGATCAAAAACAATGCGCCCTTCGATGTCTTGATCTCGGCCGATGACACTACCCCCATCCGCCTGGAAAAGGATGGTCTGGCAATCACTGAAAGCCGCTTTACCTACGCCATCGGCAAGCTGGTCTTGTGGAGCAGCAAGCCCGGCGTCGTCGATGACAAGGGCGAGGTGCTCAAGCGTGGTGATTTTCGCCATCTGGCCATCGCCAACCCCAAGGTAGCGGTCTATGGCGCTGCTGCAGCCGAAGTCATGAAGAAGCTGGGCCTGGACGCGGCGCTGGAACCCAAGCTGGTCTATGGCGAAAACATCACCCAGGCTTACCAGTTCACGGCCACCGGCAATACCGAACTGGGCTTTGTCGCCCTGTCGCAAATCTACAAGGAGGGCCAGTACGCCCCAGGATCCTACTGGCTGGTGCCACCAACGCTCTACCCGCAGATTCGTCAGGACGCCGTGCTGCTGGTGCGCGGCAAAAGCAACCCTGCCGCCGCAGCCTTGTTGACCTATCTGAAAAGCGATGCCGCCAAGCAGGTGATCCGCGCCCACGGCTATGAATTCTGATACGCAAGCAGGAAAGAAGCATGCTGTTGACCGACAGTGATCTCCAGGCGATCTGGCTGACGGTGCGCCTGGCGGGCAGCGTGACGCTGATCCTGCTGCTGGTCGGCACGCCCATCGCCTGGTGGCTGGTGCGCAGCAAGGCGTGGTGGAAAGGACCAATTGGCGCCGTGGTCGCTTTGCCGCTGGTTCTGCCGCCTTCAGTCATTGGTTTTTACCTGCTGCTGGCGATGGGGCCGAATGGCCCGGTGGGGCAACTCACCCAGGCACTGGGTATCGGGCCTTTGCCGTTCACCTTCTGGGGCCTGGTGATGGCCTCGGTGTTTTACTCGCTGCCCTTCATGGTGCAGCCCTTGCAGACCGCGTTCGAGGCGATTGGCGAGCGTCCGCTGGAAGTGGCTGCGACCTTACGGGCCTCGCCGCTGGATGCCTTCTTCACCGTGGCCGTGCCGCTGGCGCGGCCCGGCTTCCTGACCGCTTGCATCCTGACCTTTGCGCACACCGTGGG
>DATCIC010000594.1:0-2974 GCA_036508025.1 Rhodoferax sp.
CACGCAACAAGCCGATGATGGCCAGGTCTTTGTTCAGGTTGGCGTGCACCTGCTTGATGGTGTTGACCAAGTCCGTCAAGCCCTCCAGCGCGAAGTACTCACACTGCATCGGCACGATCACACCATGCGCGCAGCACAGGCCGTTGAGCGTCAGCATCGACAAACTGGGCGGGCAATCGATCAGAATGAAATCGTAATCTTTTTCCACCTCGGCCAAGGCCTCTTTCAATCGCCTCTCGCGTCGCTCCATGGCCACCATCTCGACCTCGGCACCAGTCAGCTCACGGTTGGCGCCCAGAATATCGTAGCCACAGCCTGCCTCGATCAGGCGGTCGCTTTTGACCCGGGCCTCTGCCACCGAGGCCGCTTCCAGCAAGACGTCATAAATCGTGAGTTCAAGTTGGCGCTTGTCAACGCCGGAGCCCATGGTGGCATTGCCCTGCGGGTCCAGATCAACCATCAACACACGCTGCCCCACCTTGGCCAGACCGGCAGCCAGATTGACCGTCGTGGTGGTCTTGCCGACGCCACCTTTTTGATTGGCGACACAGAAAATTTTAGCCATGGAGTGCTTGCTGGAGTTGGAGTGGGTTAGCGGACATTATTGCAGCAGTGTTTAAGGTGTTTCACGTGAAACAGCGAGGCTTCAATCCAGGCCGCCTGGGTCAGGAAGCCGTGAAGATACGACGATGGCGACAATACAGACGCCGCAATCGGCAACGCCAAGGCATGGGGGCTTCTTTAGTTGGAAAGGCCCGAGTTTACGTTAGCTGGTTGACAACAATGGCGTTTATTGCCACCGCCATGCTTCCCTGCTGCAACAACCCTCATTGCGCCGATTGGCGCATCCAGACAATGCACCGATCAGCATCCAACCCGGGCACCACCAGTTGTTCCACGTGAAACACGTTAACAGTTGTAGGCAGCGCCGCCACCTCATCCGCCGTGTCCTTGGCCTTCATGGCCAGCCAGAGCCCCTGCGGCGCCAACGCGGCCGAGGACAGCCGGGTGAAATCAGCCAGCGAAGCAAAGGCGCGCGAACAGATGACGCGGTACGGGTCGGTCAAGCTTTCCACCCGCGCATGCAGACCGCGCAGATTGGCCAGCCTCAAGGTCGCCGCCACCTGTCGAATAAACGCCACTTTTTTGGCCACTGTATCAACACAGTCAACGGCGATCTCGGGGCAACAAATCGCGATCACGACCCCAGGCAAGCCCCCACCGGAACCAACATCCAGCAGTCGCAGCTTGGCGACGTTCACCGCCGCAGCCGCAGCCTGGTCACGCAAACCGGCCAGCTGTCGGCGCAGAGGGTTGATCACCGCCAGACTGTCCAGCAAATGGTGCGTCAACATCTCGGCTGGATCACGAACTGCCGTCAAGTTATAGACCTGGGTCCATTTTTGAATCAAGGCCAGGTAGTCGAGCAACAGAGCAATTTGTCCATCGTCCAGCACCAGCGCGAGGTCGGCCAAACCGCTCCGCAAAGCGGGCTCCAGCTCGCGCATCAAACGATCCCCTGCGGGGCCTCGCCCAGCCCACTGGCCGCAGTCACTTTGCCTGCGGCCGCAAGGCCTTTGAAGCCGCTTTTCTTCAGATGCACCAGCAGCAAGGAAATGGCGGCCGGTGTAATGCCCGACAGGCGCGACGCTTGGCCCAGGGTTTCCGGCCGATGTTTAGACAACTTTTGCCGGGCTTCAAAACTCAAGGCCGACACCTGCAAATAATCCAGCTCCAGCGGCAATTTGAGATCTTCGTAGTGCGCCGCTCGCCCAACTTCTTCTATTTGCCGGTCAATGTAGCCCGAGTACTTGGCCGCGATCTCCACCTGCTCAATCACCGTGGCGGCAAACACCGCATCCGGCAATGGCGTGGCCTGTGTTTCACGTGAAACAAGGTCGCTCAATTCTGCACTGGCATATTTGCCGCCCTCCAGCGACATCAGGTCGGCGTAGTTCACATCCGGACGCCGCAACAAATCCGCCAAGCTGTATTCGTGCTCAATCGCCTTGCCCAGCACTCGAGTCGACTCGGCAGCGGCCAAGTTCTTGGGGCTGACCCAGAGCGAGCGCAGGCGCTCTGTTTCACGTGAAACAGCCTCGCGCTTGCGGCCAAAGGCTTCCCAGCGCGCATCATCCACCAAGCCCAGCTGGCGCCCAGTCTCGGTCAAACGCATATCGGCGTTGTCTTCGCGCAGCTGCAGCCGAAACTCAGCCCGGCTGGTGAACATGCGGTAAGGCTCGGTCACACCCTTGGTGATCAGATCGTCCACCAGCACCCCCAGATAGGCCTCGTCCCGGCCCGGCACCCATGTCTCTTGCTGCCACTCAGTGCGCACACCGGCCTGCAGCGCCGCATTGACACCGGCAAACAGACCTTGCGCCGCGGCCTCTTCATAGCCGGTGGTGCCGTTGATCTGCCCGGCAAAAAACAGGCCGCCAATGACCTTGGTCTCGAAGCTGCTCTTGAGTTGCTGCGGGTCAAAGTAGTCATATTCAATCGCGTAACCGGGGCGCAGGATGTGGGCGTTTTGAAGCCCGGCCATTGAGCGCACCAGTGCGTATTGAATGTCAAACGGCAAACTTGTTGAGATGCCGTTGGGGTAATACTCGTTCGTCGTCAGGCCTTCGGGCTCCAAAAAAATCTGGTGGCTGTCCTTGTCGGCAAAGCGGTTGATCTTGTCTTCTACGCTGGGGCAATAGCGCGGCCCCACGCCCTCGATCTTGCCGGTGAACATGGGGCTGCGGTCAAAGCCACTGCGGATGATGTCGTGGGTGCGCTCGTTGGTGTGGGTGGTCCAGCACGACATCTGGGGTGGGTGTTGTTCGGCCCGGCCCATAAAACTGAACACCGGCATCACCGGGCTCATGCCCCCCGGCATACCGTCACCCGGCTGCTCGGTGCATTGGCTGAAGTCAATCGAGCGGCCATCCAGGCGCGGCGGCGTGCCGGTTTTCAAGCGCCCTTGCGGCAG